>JAFAQG010000780.1 GCA_019246575.1 Acidobacteriaceae bacterium | reverse complement strand
CATCATCAAACTAGAGGAGATAACGATGGCTGTAAACGATACTCTAACCTCTACTACTAATACAAGTTCTGACAAACACGATACTCTGACCTTCACTGATTCAACTTTTGACAAGGACGTTCTGAATTCCGAAGTCCCGGTGCTGGTTGATTTTTGGGCCGAATGGTGCGGACCCTGCCGGATGATGGGACCGACGGTCGACCAAGTTGCCTCTGAGTACGCAGGCAAGGTTAAAGTCGGAAAACTCGACGTGGACTCGAATCAGCAGACCTCGATGCGTTACGGAATTCGTGGAATCCCGACTGTGCTTCTCTTCAAAGGCGGTCAGGTTGTCGAACAGAAAGTAGGGGCAATCGGAAAGCCGGAATTTCAGAAGATGCTCGACAAGCACCTGTAATTTCCTATTTGTTAAACCTAACTTGAAATTTTGATCTCGAAGCCGGAAAAGCGGGCCGTTTTGCCATTCGCTTTTCCGGTTTTGTTTTCGGCATTTTGTCAAAGGTCTGCCGCTTTTTGCAAATGTTTCGGTAGTGTCCCAAAATTGCGTTAATGGCTCACTTTACCGTTAAGCGCGTTTTCAAAGCACAGCCTGCAAAACCAGCGGATTTTGGCAACTCTACGAGAGATTCCAGCGTGAATCAGTTCACCAAATCATTACCGACAAAGTGCCAGAATAAATTTCCGGATGCTAGCGCGTTTCACAGGACCTATCCACCCCATCCGCTAAAAGCCTTTTGCGCTGAATAAATTGCGAACAAACGCAGATGCCAGGCATGTTGGTGGTAGGCTCAGTTCTGAGACCGCTTGAGCCGTCCTGGTAAACCCTTCCGGACTTGCGGTGAGTAATCGACAATTAGAACGCCAGCAGGCTCACCGTCGGGCGCTACTGTGTGGAACCAATCTCACCCGTTGTCGATTTTGCGCTGTTTGATCCGCCAGAATCTTAGACTAGGTTGTGACACGAAGACGCTCCAAAAAGTCGATCACCCCAGTATGCATGGAATCCTTTTCGTATTCGATTACGGTGATACCTTTATCGACGAGCATGCGTTTAGCCTTCAAATAGGGAAACGTGCCACGAGGTACGAGCATCCAGTGAGCACGTCTCCGGCCCGTGAATGACGACACGCGGCTAATTATTGATTCGAGATCCGGGTCTGAGCCCCCGAATCCGATGAACAGTACAGAAGACGTTCCGAAGATCGTTTCTAGGCAATAGCGATAGGTCTGATCATCATATAGTAGACGCTCGTATTGTCGGTAACCAAGAACAATAGATTTTGGGTCGTTCAGGTCTCCATGGAGCTTCACTATGAAAGGCTTCTGCTTCATGTACTCCGGAACTACCCCGTTCATCAGCTCGGGGCGAAAGAATCGAGGTAATTCGGTCTTATGGCGGATTGCGAAAGCCGTTTCGATGAAACCGTCGTAGTTGGTTGTCAGAATCGCGCGAAAGGGTAGCTCGGCAATCAGGGCATGCGCCTTGCCTATCTTCGGAGCGCCGTTGCAGTGAATTACGTCCCGCAGGCAAGTGCCCAGCTGGGACGATTCGGAGAGCACGTCTTGTATCTCCTGTCCAGCTTCGATGAGATATCCCTGTTCAATAAATGTATTTAGTTCAGTTGCAGTCTCGGAGTCGATTATGGCTTGTTCACGACACCAAGAGACCATGCCTCTCAGCAATCCAGCCCACAATGGTGGATGCTGACCGTCGTCGGTAGCCGCTTGCGCCGATAGCCCTGAACCAGCAAATAAAACCACATCACCGTTTGACAGTCTGCTGCGAATCGCCGATGAAAGATGAGTATCCGCGGAGTCCACAAGGCCGATTTTCATTGATGGCCTCCGTCCAATAGAGCCAACCGCGACTTGATCTGGTTTGTGAGCGGAGCGTCACGTCCTGCGTTCGCCAAAGCTTTGGCCAAAGCAGTCCTCGCGTCCTCCGGCCTACCCAATGCGCTATAGACATTAGCCACGGTGCTCAGGTATGGCACAAGATCAGGTCCGCTGACTACCTGGCTGTGATTCAAGAGCTCAAGTGAACGTTGAAAGTATCGCAGTGCCTCGTTCTCAGCCCCCATCGAGCGTAAGATTTCGCCGACTTGCAGTGCACGGATCGCCACCTGTGTATGCTCCGCCGCGTAGAGCCGTTCTGCCATCTCGAGCGCAAGCTTGGCGTGGCTCAGCGCTTTCTCGAATGCCCCGGCATCTTGCAGCACTGCGGCGATCTTGCTAAGGACGTCAGCAGTGTAGACGTGATCTCCGAGAACATCGCGATTAATCTGTAGGGCGGATTCGAAATGCAAAAGGGCTTCAGCGTATCGGCGCTGGGCATGCAAAACACTTCCAATGGTTAGATGAGCATTCGCGACATAGGGGTGTTTGTCCCCAAAGTGGCGTAAATCGATTTCGAGCGCCTGCTGAGCCTGTCGTAGCGCACCCACAAAATCGCCTTTTCCCAACAGAATCTGTGCAATCGTAATCGCCGTTGAGCCTGCGTAGGGATTCTGTTGCCCATACTCGGAAAGGTTTATCTCTTGGGCCTTTTCGATAAAGAGTAGAGCCTCATCAAAATTGCCTTGAGCTTGAAGAACCTGGGCCACGGTGCTGGCGGCGCTCGCAGTATAACCGTGTATTGGTCCCCATATGCGTTCATTTAGCGTTAGCGCTTCCCGTGCGTAACGCAGAGCCTCTTCTAAATTCCCTTGCGCCCGAAGTATCTGTGCCAGCTGATTGGCTGCTCTCGCAACCTCTGCATTGACCGGGCCGGCGACCGCGGTGGCTAGGTTGAGAGCCCATCGAGTGATCCGCTCAGCCTCCGTCAACTCTCGTTTTTCGAGCAGCAGAGCCGATACCCGCATGAGGAGGCGAGGTGGTTCTGGACTCGGCGCACAAATACGCTCCGCGAATCCAACGCACCGCAAAATATGAGGCACCAATCGAGCCGCTAGAACCCAAGTGCGGTTATCGCTCTTTTGGAATGAGAAGACAGATGATAACGCTATTACTGTCCTTCCTAACCACTCACTCTGCAGGCCATATTGTGCCAGACGTTCCCGAGTTATCGCTTGAATTAACTTATGTACATCAATGGAGTCAGATGTAACAGATACAAGCGACGCCGCTGCCAAGGACCGCAGAGCACTTTCAAGCTCTCTTCCCTTGACCAGAGCAGCCGGTATGGCTTTGGAGCTGATGGAGGAAGTAATCAACGATACCGGAATGTCTCGCGAATCGCAGAAGGCGAGAAGATTTAGAATCTCGGAAGCTTGCACATCCGAAGCCGCCATATGATCCAGCGCTAAACCGATCGAAAGTGCGACCGAGCTTGAATAATCTGAGCGGGGCGATCCCGTTCTTAGCAGGTCGCGCGGATTAATCTCGAGAGTATCAAGGTACTCCCGCATCGACGAGTGCGTCCCTTCAATAAACGCTGCCGCTTGCTCCAAGGCGAGTGGCAAATCCCCAAGCTCGTTCGCTATGTTGGACGCAGTGTTACTGTCAGATTGTCCTGTTCTCTTGAGCAAATACTGGATCGACTCCTCTCGTGAAAACGGCGATAGGTGAAGAGTCCGATACTGGATGGGCCATTCGCTTGCTCGAGAGGTGATCAGTACGTGAGTGCGAGTATCTCCAAAACTTGCGACGTCAAAAATGGATGAATTGTCGACATCGTCGAGTATCAGTAAGCCGCCCCGCCAATCGAGCAATTCTGATCTGGTCCCTACAGTGCTTAGCCCCCTATTACCGTCCGGAGTAGCCGTTGTACTTTCAAGTGGAGCCCTGGCGCCTGCCTTTTCGACAGAGCCGAGCCATGCCACGGCTGGATATTTGCTGCCGTAGCGGTACAGGTACTCAAGCACGAGTTGGGTTTTTCCGACGCCTGCCATTCCGCAGATTACCTGAACCGTTCCCACTCCCGAAGACAGGGAAAAGTTTTTAGCGATGGAAGATAACTCCGCCTCTCGCCCTACAAAGAAGGGATTCCGCGCGTGAGGTAAGCGCAGCTCTGTACGTTCCTGGGCACCAATCCGGGCGCGAATCGAACTTACTGGAAAGGTCGGCGGGGCGGACGGACGCTTTCGATGACTTCCGACAGATTGCAAAAGTCTTTGCCGAGCTTCATGTTCTTCTAGGCCAACCAGATCAACATAGAGCAGAGAGCTTATGATACTGTTAGCATCACAATTCCGTACCCTAACGCCGATAAGCGTTTCTTGGTTTGGATTGGCTTTGTTTAAGGCGAGCGCCCATTCTGCGCGAGTGTACACGCTGGCCAAGTAATCGGGGGAAAGCACGGCCACGATATGCCGGGATTCTGATACGGCCCGTTCCATTGTGTCCACAAAGTTGGAGCCCGGACTGAAGTCCCAGGTGTAGCCAAACGCTATTCCCGGCGTCTTCAAGTTGCCACGCAATCCATTCCGCCCATTCGCGATCCTGTCTCGAATAGCTTATGAAGTAGTCATGCATGCTGGGGTAACCATTCGAAGAGCATTATGCCAAAATCACGGACAGCCGGTCTGGAGAGGCGGCTAGCCCCGGTCGCGAGCTGTGCCTGCAAAACTAGCCCACAGTGCCTGGGGATTTCTCGACTGAGCACCTTGCCTGACGAACGGTTCACGGAGCTTGCCAACCGTGGAGGGCTCGACATTCTTTGAGCATGAATCACGTAACTCGGGCGACCGAGGACGCGTGTGTAGATCATTTGTGACGGCGAAGTATTTAGTTTCCCCATTATCAACAGATTTTGGGCTATCCGGAAACTGTCAGCCAGATACGGACCGGGAAGTCTGCTTCCGGCCGGTAATCTAAACGCCATCTCTTTATTCAATGCAAGCATGCCTTCCCGTTTGTGCATGTGATGTGGGGTTCTCGGTAATTTGCTGGCAGTACGCAAGAAATCTGATGAGACTGTGTTCGCACCATTTCAATATTAAAATGGAAGAGCAATTTGCCCCACTCAATTTTGGGACGCAATAAAGTTTTCCTCAATGCACCTTTAGGACACTACCAATATTTAACCCATGGCTTTTCTCGTTGAACGATGATAGAAAAAGGGAACTTGTGATGACGGAAGGTAACGGCAGCACCGGGGAAACTCAGAACAGTAGGCGTTTGGACAAAATGCAGGACGTGATTCAAAGCATGATTACGCTTGTGCATGAGGA
>JAFAQG010000758.1 GCA_019246575.1 Acidobacteriaceae bacterium | reverse complement strand
CCGGGATCGGTGAATGGGCTCAGACAAGCCATCAACGTTTTCGTTGACCGCCGGCGCGGTGGCCCTCCGACTCCAATGCATCCGTCTCCCGCGAATGATGGCGCTCTGCTTCGGCCACGCAGGCGCAAAATCGAAGACGAACCCTCGCGCGACGCCGCCTGATGCACCCGAACAGGCCCTCGCGCGGTACAAGCCGCAAAAGGCTGCCGGCTCTACCCCTGCGATACGATGAAAAATCGCAGAACAAAAAACACGGAACCTGGCTCGTGTGTATCTCGTTTCCATATCCGGCAGAATTTTTCTGCACAGAAGAGCGCGTCTGGATCACGCAATCCGCTCTTGGCCCGCGGTCTCGCTTCTTTCATTGTGCATAAGGGGTTGTAGACGACTTGATGAGACGATTCCAAGCGACTCTGTCGCTGTTGTGTATGTGCCTGCTGTCGGTTCCTTCAGCATGGGCGCAGAGCGCGGTTCGCATTGAGCGGCCCCAGGGTGGCCTCGGCTGGCTCACGCGTCCCTATCAAACGCCCGTAATCCCGCCTGTCAACCTGAACAACTCCAACCGGCTCGAGTCGCTGGTGCGCGCCGGCAATCTGTATTTGTCGGCGCAGGATGTCATCGCGCTTGCGCTCGAAAACAACCTCGACATCGAGATTCAACGCTACGGCCCGCTGCTCTACCGCGAAGTGACGAAACGCGCCCAGGGCGGCGGACTGCTGCGCTCCGTCGGCGTCGCCGTCGCACCCGGGCCCACAAGCGTCAGCCTTACTGGCGTTAGCTTAAACTCAGGCGGAGCCGCGACGGCAGCAGCGGCCGCGGCCGGCGGCGTTCTTACTCAGCTCGGTCCTACTCCTCCTAACCTAGACCCAAGTCTGACGTTTCTGACAAACTTCTCGCATTCCACCACGCCTCAGAGCAACACGCTCCTCACCGGCACGACGGCGCTGATCAACAATACCCGCACCGTCCAGGCAAACTTTACACAGGCGTTTCAAACCGGCTTCAATTACCAGCTCACATACTTCACGCAACACAACACTATCAACAGCCAGTTCTTCGTCGTAAATCCCTTCACGACCGGAAACATCGATCTCACGCTTTCGCAGCCACTGCTAAACGGTTTCGGGCGTGCCGTAAACGGACGCAACATTCTAATTGCAAAGAACAACGAGAAGGTAGCGGACCTGCAATTCAAGCAACAGGTCATCACCACCGTCTCTGCCGTCTTGAATCTTTATTGGGACCTGGTCGCGTTCTACCAGGACGTCCGCGCCAGAAACGACGAACTTGCAACCGCGCAACAGCTTTTCGAGGACAACAAAAAACAGGTACAGATCGGCACCTTAGCACCGATTGAAGTCACGCGCGCGGAGGCGCAAGTCTACGCAAGCCAGCAAGATTTGCTTGTATCGCAGACGAATCTGCTGCAGCAGCAGACGGTACTCAAGAATGCACTCAGCAAGAACGGCGTCGCGAGTCCGACCCTTGCCGACGTTCACGTCATACCGCTCGACAGAATTCAAATACCGGAGAAGGACGAACTCAAGCCCGTGGACGAGCTTGTGCGTGCCGCGCTCGAGCAGCGAGTCGAAATCCTCCAAAGCCGGTTGAATATCGAAAGCAATAAGAAAAGCCTGGTCGGGATTAGAAGCGGCTTGAAGCCGAGCCTGCAGGCATTTGTCGAGCTCACGAACAATGGTTTGGCTGGAAGCCCGAGCGGCGGCTTCAATCCTCTCGCAGCGGGCCTGGTTGGCGGATACAATACCGCTCTGGCACAGATTTTCAAGCGTGACTATCCCAGTTACTCCGCCGGCGTCTCATTGAACATTCCGCTGCGCAATCGCGCCGCGCAGGCAGACTACGTTACGAGCGAGCTGTCGCTCCGGCAAACCGAATTGCAGCTGCAGAAGAACATGAATCAGGTTCGGGTGGACGTGGAGAATGCTTCGATCGGGGTGCAGCAGGCCCGGGCGCGTTACGATTCGTCGGTAAAAGCTCGCGTGCTTCAGCAACAGACACTGGATGCAGATCGCAAGAAGTACTCGCTCGGAGCATCGACGGTTTTTCAGGTCATCCAAGACCAACAGAACCTGGCTGCGGCTGAAACGACCGAAACCGAAGCGCTCGCAAACTACAGTCACGCGCGCATCGCCTTCGATCAGGCTTTGGGCACAACACTCGAAGTCAACCACATCTCTTTCACGGAGGCGCTTGCTGGCCAGGTCGCCCGGCGCTCTTCGCTGCCCGCCAATCTGCCAAACCCGGATCAGCAGCCATGAGCGTTCGAGACAGTTTCAACAAGTGGCTCGCAGCCGTGCTCTGCTTCACTTCCGCAATGCCGGTTACATTCGCGCAGGAGACGCAGGAAGAGGCGATTCTTCCCGTCTCCCCGCGTGCGCCTCTCTTCATCCGGCCCTACACCGCCGCATATGTGCCACCCATTCAAATGGCAAACTCCGGCCGTCTTGCGAGTCTGATCCGTGCCGGTAAGCTCTATCTCACTGTTCAGGATGCGATCGCGCTCGCACTAGAGAACAACATCGACATCGAGGTCGCGCGCTATACTCCCATCCTCGATGCCTGGAATGTTGAACGCGCCGAAGCGGGCGGCGCGCTGCCCGGCGTACCTAGCGGCCAATCGCAGGCGCGAACAGTCATTCGCGGCCAAGGTGTTCGAGGGAGCCAGGCCGCCGCGGGAGTCAGTACCGGGACCGGGGCTACGACGGGCAACAATACCCAGAACGCAACGATTTCGCAAATCGGCCCCGTTACTCCGGCGCTCGATCCAATTTTTCAGAACGCAACGACCTTCTCGCATTTGTCCCAGCCTCAATACAACCTGCGACAGAGCCTGGTCACAAATCTGATCGATAACCAGCGCAACTACACAACCACGCTCCAGCAAGGTTTCCTGAGCGGTGGCCAAGCAACCATCACCTACACGGCCGGATATCTAAACGAAAACTCTCCTACCGATATCCTCAACCCGCAGTTTGCAGTCAACATGCAGCTTTCCATTCAGCAGAATTTCCTGCAAGGGTTTGGAACCGCTGTGAACAGCCGCAC
>JAFAQG010000751.1 GCA_019246575.1 Acidobacteriaceae bacterium | reverse complement strand
CCCTCCTCGTTCACCGGCGAACTACCGCAGTATGCCGAAGTGTTTTTCCGTTTCAACGTATGGGCCGGTTATTTAGAGGACGAATGGAAAGTCAGACCCAACCTTACTGTTAATTGGGGTCTGCGCTACGATTATTTGCCCAAGATCGTGCCGCTGAACAGCCGATTGTCGAACGGCTTAAATCTGTTCTCACAGCAGTATCTCATTGGTGCTTCATCGGTCCCGGCATGTACGACGCCTTTTTCGGATCCGTGCATTCCCGGCGGAATATCCACTGTTCCCTTTAACTCGCAGATCATATTCACCGGGCAGCGGAGCGTGACGCCCCCTGCGGTAAAGGACAACTGGGGTCCACGCATCGGTCTTGCGTGGCAGGTTCTGCAGAATACGGTCGTAAGAGCCGGGTACGGGCTGTTCTATGACACCGTCTCTGCGCGAAGCCAGTATGCTCAGAACGATATCGAAGCCATGTCGTGGCCGTGGACAAGAGGATTCAACGGTCAGCCGATAAACGTGCAGAGCGGAGGTGTTGCGCCCGGCGGTCCAGGAAACC
Source organism: Acidobacteriaceae bacterium (assembly GCA_019246575.1). Next base: position 7,222 of record JAFAQG010000751.1, on the reverse strand, counting down.
CGTTGACTCCGATAACTGCACTTGTAGGCAATTTCCCCAATCCTGTTGTTCAGCCGAATCCCTGGACGCAGGGTGGCTTCGCCGATTCGCCCGATCTCAAAGATGCGCGTTCGCAGCAATGGAACATCGATGTCCAGCGGCAATTCCGCGGGGGCATGATGCTCGACGTGGCGTATGTCGGCAGCAAGGATACTCGTCTGGATTACTCGGGGCACGCCAATGCCGCGCCTCACGCGAACCCGACTGGAACACCTGCTTCTGTCATTGATGCCGAGAAGCTGATGCCTTTCATGATGAATCCTGGACTGACCTATAGCCAAAGCATCGGAATCGCAAATTACAATGCGCTCGAGGCCGAATTTCAGAAGCGCTGGTCCGGCGGACTGCTCATGTTAGTCTCTTACACCTGGTCGAAATCATTGGACGACAGCAGCGGGTGGTTCAACGCGGAAAATGGCACGGGTGGCGGATCGGTGGTACAAAATTACTTCACGCCTAAGCAGAATTACGGACAGTCGGCTTATAACGTGCCACATCTGTTTACATGGAGCACAGTTTACGATCTTCCCTTTGGTCGCGGCAAGCGGTTCTTCAATCATGGACTTTTGTCCTGGGTTCTCGGCAACTGGGAGGCTAACTACGTTTCCCTTGCTCGTTCAGGGCGACCATTCAACTTAGCCGTAAATGGTGACATAGCGAACATCTCCGGAAGCGGAGGAACCGTCAGCGGTTACGGTCGTCCGAACCTTGTGGGTGATCCTTATTCTCCCTGTACGATCAATGGAGCTCAGATACCGGCACGCACCCAAAGCTGTTACTTCAATCCTGCGGCATTTGCGCTGCCCGTTGCATCCTTCGGCAACTTCGGTCGCGACGTGCTGCGCGCCCAGCCATTCTTCAATTTGGATTTCTCGCTGATGAAGAACTTTCCGTTGACGGAAACGCGATCGATTCAGCTTCGGTTCGAATCGTTTAACACGCTCAACTTCCAGATTTTGGGAGATCCGGGAACAACCATCGGCCAGTCAAGCGCCGGCGTTATTCAAGGGATTACCAGTACGCCCCGGCAGCTGCAGCTCGCAGCGAAAATTACATTTTGACCGGAAGGATGCCGCGGCCACGTACGTTGTCCGCCGTCTTCATCGTCGTTAGGTGTGTAACGACGCTTTTCGGGTTAAGCTGCGCCGCTCGGGGGCAAACGCCGGCACATATCGCAACAATACGCTCATCGCAATTAGAAGTGCTGCTGGACCGTGATACCGGACTTCCTTACGAATACCGCCTCCTAGCGCAGCGGGCCGTTATGCATGGCGTTACACGTAATCATCCGGTCAGTGCAACCACATTTCGGGCGGAACCTTATAAGTTCGCGAATGTCGAGTTGAAGCCAGAGAACAGTACTGTAAATGCTGCGCGATGCGACTTCTTGTTCAGCGCGCAGCAGGATGGCCGCCCGGCAGCTTCCTTTGTGTTGCGTTATGAGTTGCACAATGCGGCCCTGTTGGTCTCGCTCGAGGACATCGTGGAGCAGCCAGGATTTCAACTCATCGATGTAGCCACACCTGATCTTGCGACGGTGTATGAGGAGGACGGCGGCGGATGGCTCGCGCACGGCGATACAGGCGGAAATCTGATCATGCTGTCCGAGGCCAAAGCCGGACACCTGCCGCCGAATCGCTTTTGGTTCGGAGTCGCGGCAACTTTGCCCGTCGTGATGATTGGGACGTCGAAGGCGGTATGTGTTCAGGAAGTGATGGCGTTCATGGATACGACTGAGCTTGCGGTCGAGGGTGAAGCCGGCCACCGTCGCGCAGAACTGGGAACCATCGCCGTTCATCGCGTGAATGGCAGCCTCGCATGGGACATGAATGCTAATCCCGGCAAGCCGCTGGTCAAAGGGAACGAGAAGACACCGAATCTCCTGGTTGAGCAGCGGCCACTTGCGCGGCTCGATTTCGCGGGTGATTACGATTCCAACGGCATAGTGGACTGGCTGGACGGGGCGAAAATTGTGCGTGAGCGGATGCCCGAGATTCCGACCCACTACTACGACCACCGGCTGCCGTACATGGTTCATGTCGATGAGCCGAGCTGGCCGGCTCCCCGCATGACCTTCGAAGAAACCGGCAAGCTGGTACGCGAGATCGCGATGCTGACCGCTTATGCGCCGCAGGATGTGTACCTGTGGGGCTGGCAGTTTCGCGGCAAAGATACGGGTTATCCGGCGGTGAACGAAGTAAACGCCAGGGCCGGCGGTTATGCCGCTCTCATTAAGTTGATCACAGACAGTCGCGCCGTGAACGCGAACGTCAGTTTTTCCGATAACTACGATGACGCTTACAAGAGCAGTCCCGCCTGGGATCCCAAATACATTGCTCGGCAACCGGATGGTCGATTATGGGAGAGCCGGAACTGGACGGGCGAAACGTCGTATATCCTCGGACTCGCGAAATACATGGCGGGGCCCGGAACGGAGCGCGTGCATTATACGTGCAAGGAGTACCCAGTCAGGGACACTTATTTGATCGACGTCCTGTCGTATTACCCCATCCGCAACGATTGGGACCCGGAGCACCCGGCCAGCGGCATCAAAAATCTCACGGAAGGGCGATACAAGGTCCTCGACGAATTTAAAAAATGCGGTCTCGATATCGTCTCCGAACAACTACGCTACGCGTTTGTCGGCAAGAACAGCGTCAATGATAATGGCCCAACCGGCGGTGCATCGCCGTTCGGGGGCGAGCCGATTCCGTTAGCCGCGACGATCTACCGGCATTCGGCCATTTGGGGACTCTCGGGGCAGGCATGGCGGAACGCTCCCGAGATTTACAGCTTGTTTTATAACGGGCACGAGTTTTTTGGAGGCCCTGAAACACCCGAACACCTCGCCGCGTTTTATTACGGCATGATGATCCCCTGGTATCAGGTTCACTATCGCGAGGTCGAGTCCTATCAGCGGGAAGGCAATCGAACGCGAATCGGCCTGGCGGACAATTCGAGCATTGATATCGATTGGAAAAGCGGCAGGTACACGGTAGTTGTGAACGGCACAGAGATAGCCAAGGACGGCGACACGTTCTGCCCGGTCGGGCTCGATCGCATCGCGTTCTATTCCAAGAACGGCGGACGATTATCGGCTCGGCTGCCCGCGGCCTGGAATACAAAAGCGATTGCGGCCTTGGCGCTGTTTCCCGATCATGCAGAAGAAGTGCCAGTCGCGACGAGCGGCGGTATGCTCGCTGTCGCTGCCGACGCCGGGCGGCCGATTATGGTTTTCCGGGACGGACCCGCGGCACGCAAGAAGATGCACATAGACTAAGAACCGCTCGACTGGGCGTCGGACGCCTGTGTTATCCCGGTTCCCCGGATCAGCGGCTGCTTATGCTCCGGGAACTCAGCGGGCGCACCACCCGCCGTCGATAAGAATGTCGGTTCCGGTAATGAAACCGGCCGCTTCGGAGCACAGATACACAGCCAGCGCACCAATATCTTCGACTTGACCCCACTTTCCCAGCGGGATGCTCGCCAGGAATTGGGCATTCGCTTCGGGATTCTGCAGGATCGGCTGATTCAGTTCTGTGGCGAAAGGCCCTGGACTTATTCCGTTCACAGTTATACCTTCGCTTGCGAGTTCGAGCGCGAGCGCACGAGTAAGTCCGAGCAGAGCAGCCTTGCTCGCCGAATATGCGCTACGGCCCGGCAAAGAGACGTGACTCATGGTGGAGCTCATGCTGATAATGCGACCATATCCTGCGCCTCGCATGTGCGGAATGAAGGCTCGGCACATCAGAAACACGCTAGTCAGATTCGTGTCCAGTACTGTTCGCCACTCGCCGAGTGTGAAGTCGGTAAGGCTCTTTCGAATGTTCGTTCCCGCGTTGTTGATCAGAATCTGAACCTTCCCGAGTTCATTGCGGACCTGCGCCTCGACGTTTTGAACGTGGTCTTCCCTGGTTACGTCACCGACAAAGATGCTCGCCTTTCCGCCGGCATCGACGATCTGCTGACGAACAGCCGTAAGCTTCTCCTGGTCACGAGCGATGAGTGCGATCGTCGCGCCTTCGGCCGCCAGGGCCAGCGCCATTGCTTTGCCGAGCCCTTTACTTGCGCCTGTAACGAGGGCGATTTTGCCGTTGAGGCTTGCTGTCTGTGATTTGAGGTTCATAGCATCTGCATTTTCACGGGGTCCCACGATACCAGGCGGCGCTCAAAATACGACACATTCGACATGAGTGCGGGTCCCGCGGCGCGAAGGCCGAAAACCGGATCTTCGATGACGGGCGTGCGGGAGCGGATGGCGTTTTGGAAGGTCTTGTGATGCGCGACCTGCTCGGAGTAGCCTCTCGGCAGGGGAAAGGTTTCGACGGTCTCGGCTCGCAAAGAATCTTCGGTCTCGGAATGCGGCGGGTACTTGAGCTTGTGCTCAGCCAAAATCTCCTCCTGCATCTTCTTGGAGAAAGTTCCGGCCGTGGTTCCAGGATCCACTTCGCGGGGGCGTTTCGAAACGGAGAGGGAGCTGCCAACCGATAAATTAAGAACCCCCTCCGTGCCAATGAAGCGGAACGCTTGGGAATCCGCGCCTTCGCCGCCCCCAGCTTCGAAATTCACACTGAAATTTACCTGAAAACCAGGATGGGACGGAGTTTCCGGGTAATCGTAGAGGCCGGTCATGAGATCGGGGACATCGCGTCCATCTTTCCAGTAATACGTGCCGCCCGTTGCTGCGATGCGCTGCGGGCCGAGGCTATCCATGACGAAGTGAATGCCGGTGAACAAATGCACAAAGAGATCGCCGGGTATACCGGTTCCATAGGCGCGATAATTTCGCCACCGAAATAGCCGCACCGGCTCGAAGGGACACTTGGGGGCATGGCCGAGGAATCGATTCCAGTCGATGGTCTCGAGCGAGGCATCGGGTGGAATTGTATATTGCCAAGCGCCGAGCGACGAGTTGCGATTGATGAAGGCTTCGATCAGATGGATCTGGCCGATGATGCCGGATTTGACGAGATCCTTGGCTTTGGCGTACAGCATCGAACTCACGCGCTGACTGCCGACCTGGAGAATGCGGCCGGTCTGTCGTTGTGCTTCGATCACGCGGTGACCGTCCGACACTTCGCGTACCATCGGTTTTTGGCAGTACACGTCTTTGCCGGCGTGGAGCGCGTCTACGGCAATTTGCGCGTGCCAGTGATCCGGTGTGGCGATGATGACGGCATCGACATCGCGGCGCGCAAGCAGTTCGCGATAATCGCGAGTCGTAAACACCTGGTTTCCATAGCGCTCCTGAGCAAGTGTGCGCCGGCCATCGTAGACATCGGAAACGGCTGTAATTTCGACTCCCGGCAGGGAGGTTGCCGTTCTGACGTCGTCCTGGCCCATGATGCCGAATCCGATGCACCCAATCTGAACGCGATCGTTAGGCGAGATTGGTTTGACGGGTTCTTGGGCGAGAACACCAGTTTCGCTCCAGGCTAGCGTGGAAGACGCAACCGCGCTACTGTGCAAAAAATGCCGGCGGCTCATGTACATGGATTTATATTGTCTCAGCAACGATCCGTTCCGGGTGCGGCGCAGCGACAGTTTCTGAACGCGCTGGCGGTTCCGACATAACTGGCCGGAGTGCTCGGAAGCCAGGCTCCGTTTCTATATCAACCAGCTTCCGGGCGCGCAGGATGGGTAACTACATCCAGGCGCATCTCAGAACCTATACATCAGCCATAACCGGATATCCCGGTGCCCTTGCCACGCGATGTCCGAGTTCAAAAAATTCGGATTCGAGATATTAGTGCTGATCCGGATAGTATCGTTCGGATGATTGAACGGATTGAATCCCTCGGCTCGGAACTCTAACTGCCGGCGGTGAAAGCCACGGTCCCCGTTGCGCTGAACGCAATTGTGTCGTTCACCGATAGGTGCTCAAGATCTGCGCCAATCTTGAAGCTGTGACGTCCGACAGTCCATGAGAACGCGTCCTGATACTCATACAGGTCATGCGCGCGGCCCTGCGGAATCCCGTTGCCGACGACGCTCCCGAAGTAGGTACCCGTGAATCCGGTGATCGTCCAATATGGACCGTTGTACAGCGGGATTCGAGGTTGTGGAAGCCAGCGGCGAAAACGGCAAAATGATGGTTTGTGCGGTGAACCGAAGTTCGTTAACCTTAGTCGGATCGATCACATGAGTCCAGAAGATGCCCAGGTTCCGCGCCGGTCCGCCTTGTGTCGTATCCTCGGTCGGCAAGGCCGTTGCATTGGCGAACAGATCGGGCGTGAGGCTGTCGTGGGATCCGAGAAATCGTGCGGTGAACGTATCCTTCTCGCTGGCCACGACAGCGCCCCGGACCAGGTATTGATAACTACGCGAGATCGCCTTCGGCGTTCGGATCACAGGATCAACCGGAATCAGGCAAGGACTTCCGCAGCCCGGGCGATTGCCGATATTAATACTGCCGGTGGACCGCGAAGCAGTGAGTCCCCCGAGCGAACTGACCAGCAGACCCGCATTGGGAAAGGCACCGCCGATGGCCTGGAGCGAAGAAGCACCGGCGCCGGTGGGGACCGTGATTTGGTTGCCCGATTCGTCCTCGTTTAGATGGTCCCACTGCGGACTGCCAAACACGAACAGCTTGTCCTTCACGATAGGCCCGCCGGCTGAAAACCCGAAAACATTCTCGACAAACTGCGGCGAGACTTTGACCCCCCTGATTCTTCAGCTCGACGGGAATGCTCGAGAGCGCGGCTGCTCCATACCGGTCCCATGCGCTTCCGTGCCAACTGTTGGTGCCGTTGTTGGTGATGACGTTCGTAAGCGAAGCGCCGCCCCGTCCGAATTCCGCAGAGTAAGAGTTGGTCAGGAGGGTGACTTCCTTGAATGCCTCCAAATTGCTCGGCTGCAAAGCCTGTCCGGAAATGCCGTTGTCGTTGTTATCGAAGCCGTCGATCAGGAAATTATTGTCGCCGTGGGCGGAGGCCATTGACGAAAACGCAAATCCATTGGTAAAGTTATCGCGGCTCGCAACGGTCACCGCGCCCGGTTCGGTCACGACCAGTGCGATGGGATTCAGAGTGCCGGTGGGTAGAGGAAGGTTCCTGACATCCTGCGCGCCGATGCTGTGGCTCAATTCGCCGCTCTCGGTTTGAACGCCGGCGGCCTCTGCCTCCACCGTCACGGTCTGCGATATGTTGCCGATCTCGAGCTGCACATTCGCCGAAGTCACGAC
>JAFAQG010000404.1 GCA_019246575.1 Acidobacteriaceae bacterium | reverse complement strand
GGGCGCCTTTTCTATTGTGTGACAGGGAAGAAGAGCGCGGTGTCGAAAGAAATCACTTCTTGGCCGGCCGGTAGCCCGCGCGTACGGCGTCCGACTCGGTCATGTATTTGCCACGTTTGGTCTTGCCATACCATGGGTCGCCCTCTCCGTGATACACCTTGGTTTCCATATTCACCCACACCATTCCCGGGCCGGGTGAGCCCTGCGATGCTGCGGTTCCGGCCGGGGGAGTCGACGAACTCTGTTGTTGTCGTGCGGTTCTCGCCGGTGTAGAGGTCCCAGAGTTTGTTGGGTGAGAGGGCGAAACAGGCTGGTTCGACGAACTGAGACGGGGAGCACTCACGGTAACGAGAGGAGTGATCTGGTCGATTTGGCGTTTGGAGATTCCGCTACGGCTCAGTTCGGACACTGACGCATATGGCCGGCCCGCTATGATCTTCTTTGCCGTCGCCGGGCCTACACCGGGTAGCTTGTCCAACTCCTGTTCGGTAGCGGTATTCAAGTCGACTTGGGAGGGAGCCGCGGATTGCGACGCTGTTGCGGAATGAGCGGCCCGGCGCGATTTCTTCGCTTGTGCAAAACCCGATACCGACAGCGCAAGTACGAAAACAACTGCGCTCAACTTTACGTACGTTCGCTGCATAGCCTCACCTGCGTTCGATACATGGTTCCTCCCAGTTGCGAGTTTACAGCCACTCTGGGTGGAAATAGACCACCGGTGAGTACGGGGAGTTCTGGGTCCTGCCGGACGCCGACGACTGCATACCCGGGCGAAACCCGGCCCGATGCACGATTACCGGAGCCATGGAGCCTGCAACTGCCTCGAGGCATTCGTCGTTTCTTGGTCCGATATTCTGAAATCAGAGAATGGTTTTCCGCATTGCGGGCGTTGGGCTCTTCGTGTGTCTTTTGATAGTCGCGCAAAGCGAGCGGCCCACACTCAAACCCGAATCTCAGGCGCAGAGCGCAAACCAGGACGGGACCGATGCGGAGGCCCCAGCGCCCCTGACGTGTCCGGCGGGTGGTCCGATCGGCGCGGTCGATCTGCGCGTGCGCTCGCCTCAGCAAGGGGCTCAACCGCTGCCGCTTAGAACGATCAACCACGTAACGGAGGGAGACACGATTCTCTACTCGCCGATTTTGCGCGGCCGCGAAAAGCGGCACGGCGAAGTGGCGCTGGTGATGACGCCCCAAAAGCGTGGACCGAACGAGAAAGAGGCGCTGATCGTCACCGATCCAAAGCCTGCAGACAAACCGCAGGAGTGGAAGGTCGACCGGACGACGTCCATCGTTGCGTATGTGTACGGTCCCGAAGGACTGAGCAAGAAAAAGGTCCGAGGATTTTTGGCACAAGACGAGGTTCTGGTGGCTCAACTGGCGGATTATGCGGAGAAGACCGCACAAACAGAAGCGCTGCTCGAGGCTTTATCGAATACGGACAGCTCTTCTGCCAGCGTGAATGCGGCGCTGACCGGGTTCGCGTCGCAATACGGAGTATCGGTGCAGATCGATAAAAATGCTCCGCCCGCCGTGCAGGCGCAAACGCTGTTTTCGGCCATGAACCCGCAGCTTGCGACGTTCGATCCATTAGCATCTTCTGGAACGGCAAAGATCAGTCAAACGGTTGGTCTGACCGCTACGGCGGCATCGCTGTTTTTCGGGAGTCCCATTGGTGGGCTGGCAGCCGGCGGCACGGCAATGCTGCTGGATTTGCGCGCGATCGCGTTTCCGGGCACGCAGTTTCGGTCCTCATTTGCGCAAGCTACGCCGGACGGCATCAATTTGTGCGGGCAACGCAACCCTGCGCCGCCTCATACGAGGGTGGCGTATATCTGGGCGAACCGGATTCCGAATACACCGGCTCCATCCATCCAGGTTGGCGCGGCGAGTTATATCCCCCAGAGGCAAAAGACTCCGGTACCCGTCGACGTGCCCGAGCGCCAATGGAAGTACTTGGAGCGCGCGCGGAACTGGACCCTCGATGCCGGTGGGAAAAAGACCGCTGTGCAGGTGTTGAAGCTTGCAAACCAGAGAGCTCTCGAGCTCGACGTGAGCAAATCGAGCGTGCCAGCCGGCGAATATCATCTCGCCGGGTTTTGGGACTGGACTCGCTTTGAGGCGAAGGGCAGTATCTTCGTGCGCCCGCTGAGCGATTTCAACAACGCGAAGCTCGAGGCCTCATCGCAGGACCGGCTACTGGCGAAAAGCGGCAAGGTTGCGGTAACGCTCGAGGGCGATGACTTCGAGTTCGCGTCGAAGGTCGAATTGAAGAAGGTGGGAGATGAATTCGCAACTGCGCAATCAACGCCGTTCGTGCTGCCCAAAGGATTACGCCAGGGGCCGCAATCCCATATGGATGTGCAGATCGATGCCGCACAGCTTGACCCAGGCGAATATGAATTGCTGATTTCGCAGCAGGACGGGACCGCGCATCCAGTGCGCGTAAAGGTACTGCCGAATCCGCCGCAGATCACAAACCTTCCGGTGCTGGCGAATGAAGGCGTAACGAAGCAGCATTTTGTGCTGAAGGGGCAGCGGCTCGGTTTGCTCACGAAGCTGCAAACACCCGGCGCGGTCCTGCAACTCGAGGGTGAAACGGCAGCCGACCAGAGCCAGAGGAGTGTCACAGTTCAGCTGAGTTCGAATCCGAAACCGGGAACAACGTACCCGATCAGCGCCTATATCGAGGACCGGAACGAGCCGCTTGTTTTTCCGGACGGGCTAAAGATCACAGGCCCGCTACCCGTGATCGCGAGCTCGAAACTGTCTCTTCCGACGGGTGTGGCGGTCTCGCTGCTGCCGGGCGAATTCCCCGCGGGCAGCACACTGACAGCCATGCTGGATGTGAAGAACATTGAGCCGCAGAGTGTGCTTCAGCTGGAGTGTGGCGGCGATGCGAGTCCGCGAACCGTGTTGCACATTGGCGAGCAGACGGAAAAGTGGAGCCTGCAACAGCTTTCGCCGGACCAGTTGTTTGTCTCCTACGACACGTCGTCGCTGCCGGCCGGCTGTCTGGTCGAGGGCGTCATCGATAACGGCAGTGATGGCCGGTCGCAGCCGTACACACTGGCGCGCATGGTACGGCTGCCCCAGATCGAACAACTGGCGAGCACGAATGAGGCGGGTACCGATGGAAAGCACAACTACACTCTGACGGGGCGGAACCTCGAGATGATCGAAAAATTAGGATGGGATCAACTGACGGGGTTCGAGGCTGCGGATTTGCCCGCCCCGATTCCGGGACAGGGGCAACGGCAGACGTTGCGCGTCGCTTTGCCCGACCCGTCGACCCCGACGGCAAACCTGTTTGTGTGGCTGCGAGGCGAAAAAACCGGACGCGCGACAACGGTGGCGTACACAAGACCCGTGCCGCCGCAGCCCGCCCCGCCACCGCCCCCAGCGCCTGCCGCTGCACCTCCGGCTGCTTCGCCAACCAATGAGGGAAACTCCACGCCGGATGCAGCGCAAAGAACTAAGGCGGCGACTCCCAAGCCCCCGGAGCAGCCTCAGAACCCTTCAAAATAGAGGGTTTTGGGAGCCCGCGAAGCGCAGCCTGCGCGCGATCTGAAAATACTCGAATGCCCGGTCGGTGGCGATGCGCCCGCGCGGCGTTCGATCGAGAAATCCGAGCTGCATCAGGTAGGGTTCGTAGACCTCTTCGATGGTATCGGCTTGCTCGTCGATGGATGCCGCAATCGTACTCAAGCCGACAGGACCGCCGCCGTACTTGGCCGCTATCGTGGTCATAATTTTCTGATCGATTTCATCAAGACCATAACGGTCGACTTTAAGCAGATCGAGCGCGGCTTGCGCAACATCGAGATCGATGTGCCCTTGCGCGCGCACCTGTGCGAAATCGCGCACTCTGCGAAGTAACCGGTTCGCGATGCGCGGAGTGCCCCGCCCCCGCCGGGCGATCTCTCGCGCCGCATCGTGGGTGATACCGATGCCGAGCAACCTGGCAGATCGCTCGACGATGGTCGCAAGCGTTTGCTCATCGTAAGGATCGAGGCGCAGCACGATTCCGAAACGGCTACGTAGGGGCGCGCTTAACAAGCCCTGACGAGTAGTTGCACCGACGGCAGTGAAGCGCGGCAGGGGAAGCGAGTGCGTGCGCGCGCCCGGGCCCGTGCCGATCAGGATATCGAGCCGGAAATCTTCGAGCGCGGCGTACAAAATTTCTTCGATATCGGGCAACAGACGGTGTATCTCGTCGATAAAGAAGACCTGCTTTGGCTTAACGTTGCTGAGGATGCCGGTCAGGTCGAGCTTGCGTTGGAGAACGGGCCCGGCGGTCTGATCGAGCGGAACTGACAATTCCTGCGCGATGATACCGGCCAGGGTTGTCTTACCTAAACCCGGAGGGCCGCACAACAGAACGTGATCCATGGCTTCGCCGCGATGCTTGGCTGCTTCTATGGCGATTGAAAGCTGTTCGCGCACGTGCGGCTGCCCGGCGAAATCGGCCAGCCGAAGCGGGCGAAGCGCAGCCTCGAACTGGCGCTCGTCTTCCTGCTGCGCGGCGGAAACGGTGCTGTCCCGCATTAGTTTTTCACCTTTGTGGAGACGCGAAGAAAGTGGCGCCCTGTCACTGCCGTTCCGGGCGCCGTTTCAACCTCGATAACCACTGGGCCGGTTGCCATTCAACTGCCGATTTTCACACGTCCTCAGCGCACGAGCGCCAGCGCGGACCGGAACAAGGGTTCAAAGACCGGTTCCACACCTTTTTGCTTGGCCTTACGCACCGCCTCTTCCGCTGCAGGACGGGAGCAGCCGAGGTTTTGCAAGGCCGAGAGCACATCCATTTCGAGAGTTGTAAATCCGGGCGCGGCCTCGGGAGCAGGAACGGGCTTGCCGGCGGCATCAATGACAGCGACTTTGTCCTTCAACTCGAGGACGATACGCTCGGCAGTTTTCTTTCCGACACCGGGGATCCGGACCAGGCGCTGCACGTCACTGTTGCGGATGGCAGCGACGAGCTCCGGCGCAGCAAGGCCGGATAGAACAGCGATGGCGAGCCTCGGGCCAATACCGCTGACCGAGATAAGACGTTCGAAAAGAGCTTTCTCTTCCGCGGTAGCGAAACCGAACAGCAGAAGCGCATCTTCGCGCACGTGAGTGTGAATGCGAAGAGAGACGGCGGCGCCTGGATCTCCGAGACGGGTGTAGGTGGAAATCGGGATCTGAACGTCGTAACCGACGCCGGCAGCTTCGATAACGACTTGGTTCGGATGTTTCTCGAATATTCTGCCGGTGAGGTGCGCGATCATGCCGCTGGCGGGTTACGGCTCCGTCTCGAACACACTTTCCTCAATGAGATCTTCGGCAACGACAGGCATGCCGGGCTCCATCGATGTGTGCGAGTTGACGTTGTATTTCTGGCGCGCCGCAAACAATCGTTCGACTTCTTTCCGCGGAAGCGGCCGCGCGCCGCCCAGCATCTCGGCGACGAATGTGATGCGCGCGAAATGCTCGACGATCTCCATGCGGTAAAAAGCCTGCCACACATCCGGACCGTAGCAGGTGCAACCGTGATTCTGCATCAGGAGAGCATCGTATTTCGGGATAAGCGGAATCATTCCTTCCGCGAGAGCCGTGGTTCCGGGCAAACCATACGAGGCCAAAGGCACTGCGCCGAGTTGAACAATGACTTCGGGCAGCAGGGCTTTGTCTAAAGCCCGTCCCGCGGCAGCAAATCCGGTTGCGACGGGAGGATGCGCGTGAACGATGGCGCGTACATCGGGTCTCAACGAGTAGATGGTAATGTGCATGCCGATCTCGCTCGTTCGGTCGCGGTCACCGGCTATTTTGTTTCCGCTACCGTCACACACGATGAGATCGCTTGCATCGACGGTGCCCTTGCTGATGGCGGTGGGAGTGCAGAGGATGCGGTCGTGATCGAGCCGGATGCTCACGTTTCCATCGTTCGAGGCGACCCAACCTTTTTGATAGATGAGGCGGCAGACGCGAACGATGTCGTCCCGATTCTCCTGCTCGGTTTTGGACATGCGAACTCTCGATTTTAGCAGGGCAAACGCTTTGGGCCGCTACAATTAAGACCGTGGAAAAACGCCGTATGTGCCCAAACTGCAGGGCATTTATCACGATAACGGATCGCGTGTGTCCATACTGCGGCGTTCAACTTGGTCCACGTGCGATCGATATGCGGGCCTCCCAGGTTGCAGCGTCGCTTCTTCCGCGGGCAAACCTGACAAGCATCATTGTGCTGATTATCAACTGCGCGTTTTTTCTCGCGGAAGTGATTGTGAATTCACAACTGACTCACCGGTCCCTATTCAATAGCTTCAGCGACATCAATACGAGTGTTGTTGTTCTGTTGGGAGGGAAGTACACGCCATACATCTTTTTTCGCGGGCAGTGGTGGCGGTTAATGACTGCCGGGGTTCTCCATGCCGGATTCGTCCACCTGGCGATGAATTCGTACGCGCTGTTCATCCTGGTAACGGAAGTGGAACAGTTCTACGGTACCAGCCGCCTTGTGGTCGCATACGCGTTTTCGAGTTTTACCGGGTTTCTACTCAGCCTTTACTGGTCGCCTGGAAGCGTTTCGCTGGGAGCGTCCGCGGCCGCGTTCGGGCTGATTGGCATCATGCTCGCGATGAGTATCAGGCGGCGCAGCGATCCGCTGGTGCAGATGGTGCGGGCGCAATACACGCAGTGGGTGATCTTCTCTCTCGTGATGAGTTTCCTGCCCGGCGTCGATTTAGCTGCACACGTGGGCGGATTTGCGGGCGGGTTCGCCGTCGGTTTAATAGCAGGTTTACCCGGTGTTCCAAATAGCCCGCGCGAAGTGTTGTGGAAAGTTCTCGCGGCTGTGGCAATATGCGGCGCGCTGTACGCACTCGCGCAAGATTACCTCTCGTTTCGAACGATCATGCGGCAGGTGTGAAGGCTCATTCCGAATGGGGCATTCTGTTTGTTCTATGCTGCTGTCTCACCGCCGGATGGCATCTTAGTATGGAATCAGTTGACGCGCCATGCCGGAAAATACGTTCGACATTGTTTCCAAGATCGACTTGAACGAAGTTCGCAACGCCGTACAACAGGCGACGAAGGAAGTGCAGACCCGTTACGACCTGAAAGACAGCAAATCGACGATCGAGCTGAACGAAAAAGATCACAAAATTCTGCTGGCCAGCTCCGACGAATATAAATTGAAAGCCGTCGGCGAGATTTTGAACCAGAAACTCGTCAAGCGCAATGTCCCGCTCAAAGGACTCGACTACGGCGCAATTACTCCGGCTTCGGGCGGCAGCGCGCGGCAGGAGATCAAGCTGCAGCAAGGCATCGCGACGGAAAAAGCCCGGGACATTGTGAAGCTGATCAAAGACAGCAAGCTGAAGGTGCAAGCAAGTATACAAGGCGACCTGGTTCGCGTGAGCGGTAAAGACCGGGACACGCTGCAGCAGGTCATTGCAATGTTGCGGAACAAGGATTTCGGCATCGACATGCAGTTCACGAATTACCGGTCGAACTGATGCCGCGCCGCATCGAATCCTTCTTCTTGGCCGGTCCCGCAGGCAAGCTGGAGGCGTTATTAGAAGAGCCGGAGGCTGCGCCGCCGGTCGAAGCCGCTCTCGTATGCCACCCGCATCCGCAGCATGGCGGCACGATGCATAACAAGGTCGTGTATCGGATGGCGCGCGGCTTGCGCAAGTCGGGCTGTGTGGTTCTGCGCTTCAACTACCGCGGCGTGAATTTGAGTGAAGGCGGCTATGCGGGAGGGCACGGCGAGGTGGAGGACGCCCGTTTCGCGCTTGCCGAGTTGCGGCACCGGTATGCGGAATTACCGCTGTTCACGGCAGGGTTTTCGTTCGGCTCCCGTATAGCCTTGCGGCTGGCGCACGAGCAGCCAGGCATTCAGCGGACGCTCGCAGTCGGCTTTCCGACGAGGTATCCACAGCGCGAGTACATCTACGAGATTCGTGTAATGAAGTACTTTGTTCAGAGCACGAACGATGAATTCGGCCCGCGGCCGGAATTTTCAGAGTTCTACGCGTCGTTGCCCGAACCCAAACACCTGGACTGGGTGGAAGCGAGCGATCACTTCTTTAGAGACAATCTGGCGGGTTACGAGGCTGTCGTCGAGCGAATAGGACACGAGCGGAGCCCACTGGCTCTCAAGGCGGGATGAGAACTCACTGTTCCTTGAGCTGACCCGCGACAATGCGCGCCGCGCGCTTGCTGATCAGGTCGGCTACCGTGCCCAGCAAATCCGGGACATCTTCCGACTTTACGAGCACCGCTTGCTCGTGATCGGGGCGCGGATGTTGCGAGATCGTCAAAATGGCCGTGGCGGGTTTGTAATCCATGAGGCGCGCGTGTGCGAGTACGTGAAGGCCTACTTCGGGCGCATCCTTTTGAAGGTCGCTGACTACCAGCTCGTATTGGCGGTTGTCGAGCTTGTCGACCGCCTCAGCGGCAGATCCGGCAGCATCGACCATATACCCGCCGGCTTCCAAAACGGCTTTCAGCGCCAGACGCGAAGTTAGGTCGTTATTGACCAGCAGTACCCGGGCGAGTTCTAGCTCACTTGCGGGCGCTTTACGTTCGCTTGCGTACATTCCGGGATCTCTCGCCCGTCACTAGTGTAAACGAAATCTCGAAAATTTCGAGCGGTTTTTATTGAGGAATTGACCGAGGAGACTTGGCAAAGACGCGTGACAAAACGGCATCCACGTGTTTCAACTGGCGATCCACGGAAAAGACCCGGTCTAATTTGTCGCCCGGCAGATAGCGGCGAATCTCCGGATCGGACTCGACGGCGGCGCGAAAATCGCCGTCCGCTTCCCAGGTGCGCATGGCGTGAGCCTGCACCAAGCGATAGGCGTCTTCGCGCGACATGCCGGCGACGGCAAGATCGAGCAGCAATTGACCCGAGAAGATGAGCCCCTTAGTCGCGTCCACGTTGCGCCGCATGCGATCGGCGTTCACCGTAACGCCGGTGATGAGCCAGGTTGTTTTCGCGAGAAGATAGTCGATCAGAATGGTGGAGTCGGGTAGGATGATGCGCTCGACAGAGGAATGCGAGATGTCCCGTTCATGCCAGAGCGGGACGTCTTCAAAGGCCGCCTGCGCGCTGGCGCGGACAACGCGGGCGAGACCGCAGATCTGCTCCGCCGTGATCGGGTTGCGCTTATGCGGCATGGCCGAGGAGCCTTTCTGTCCGGCGGCGAACGGCTCCTCCGCTTCGCGCACTTCGGTGCGCTGGAGGTGCCGGATTTCGAGGGCGATCTTTTCCACGCTGGATGCAATGCCCGCGAGCACGGCGATGTAGTGGGCGTGCAAATCGCGCGACAGGACCTGTGAGCTGATGGGCGCCGGCTTCAACCCGAGGCGTTCGCAGATGCGCTGTTCAATCTCCGGACCGATGTGCGCGAATGTGCCGACTGCGCCCGAGACTTTGCCGACGCGCATCTCTTCCGCCGCGTCCGCGAAGCGCTGACGATGACGCTCGAACTCGTCCCACCAGAGCGCGGCTTTGAGCCCGAACGTGATCGGCTCGGCGTGGATGCCATGGGTGCGGCCGATCTGGACGGTGTGTTTGTGCTTGAGCGCGAGCTTCTCGAGCGCCGCCAAGAGTTCATCCAGAGCTCGCCTGATGAGGTTTGAAGCGTCGCGGATCTGTAGAGCCTGGGCGCTATCGACGATGTCGTTCGAGGTCAGGCCGTAGTGCAGCCAGCGCGCGGCATCGCCCAGGCCTTTCGATTTCATGATCTCGGCGACGGCCGTGGTGAACGCGATCACATCGTGGCGGACTTCGCGCTCGATCTCCTGTATGCGGGCCACATCGAAACCGGCATGGGCGCTGAGTGCGGCGGCAGCGTCTCTTGGTACTTCCCCGGTTTCGGCCAGCGCTTCGGCGGCGGCGAGCTCCACCTCCAGCCAGCATTCGTATTTGTGCTGGTCGCTCCAGATGGCGCCCATCTCCGGACGTGTGTAGCGCGGGATCATCACTCAATTATGGTGAGGGGAGGCACGAGATCGCGTTCGGGTCAGTAAGGTGGAGACTGAATTCGCTGAGAAATGTACAATTGCCCCGAAGGGGGTATGCCCGGATGCCGTGGAACCTGAAGGCTCAATTGATCGAGACATGCAGTTGTAACATGTTTTGCCCTTGCTGGTTTGGCGTAAAGGACTTGATGGTCATGGACCAGGGGTGGTGTGCAAGTACGCTGCTATTTCGTGTCGGAGAAGGGACTTGTGACGGCATCGACCTCGCCGCATCCACCATTGTGGTGGTGGTCGATTTTCCTGGCCCGACGCTGTTCGACGGTAACGCGACCGGCCGCATCTACCTCGGCCG
>JAFAQG010000677.1 GCA_019246575.1 Acidobacteriaceae bacterium | reverse complement strand
GGCGGGACGTCCGCCTGCATCGACTACCCGCGAATTCTCCTCGCGGAACTTGAATTTGTCCACGATCTCATCGGGCAGGAACTCCGTATCGCCGATGTCTTCGATTCGCACCCAGCGCATCATCTGGCGAGAGATGACTTCGAGGTGCTTGTCGTTGATGTTGACACCCTGCAGCCGGTACACTTCCTGAATTTCGTTCACGAGGTACTTCTGCAGTTCTTTTTCGCCGAGCACGGCCAGAATGTCGTGCGGGTTGCGCGGGCCGTCCATGAGAGGATCGCCCGAGCGCACGCGCTCGCTTTCCTGGACGTTGATGTGGACGCCGCGCGGAATGGAGTATTCCTTCTGCACGCCGTCGTCGCCGACGATGTAGAGCTTACGCATGCCTTTCGTCACTTCGCCGTACTTCACGGTGCCGTTTATTTCGGCGATGACTGCGGTCTCGCGCGGCTTGCGGGCCTCGAACAGCTCGACCACACGCGGCAGACCGCCGGTAATGTCCTTGGTCTTGGTTGTCGCACGCGGAATCTTTGCCAGAACGTCACCGGCGTGGACTTGCTCGCCATCCGCCACCATCAGGTGTGCGTGCGTGGGCATCAGATAACGCTTCTCTTCGGCGCGTGAACCGCCCTCCGGACGGACTACGATGGTCGGGAAGCGCTTCTCGTCGGAGGATTCGGTGACAACCACCTGCATGTTGCCGGTAATTTCGTCTACTTGCTCCTGCGTCGTTACGCCGTCGATCAGGTCCTTGAAATGGATGGTGCCGCTGATCTCGGTCAAAATCGAGAACGTGTACGGATCCCATTCGAGCAGGATCTGATTCGCTTTGACCGGCGCCCCGTCTTCGACGTTGATCTTTGCGCCGTACACAACCGGGTAGCGCTCGCGTTCGCGGTTCTTCTCGTCGACGATGATCAGAATGCCGTTCCGGTTCATCGCGATCAGTTCGCCCTTGTTGTTGCGAACGGTGTTCACGTTGTTGAACCGCACGAAACCGTCACTCTTGGCGTCCTGAGTGGATTGCTCGCTGACACGAGTTGCCGCGCCGCCGATGTGGAAGGTGCGCATGGTCAGCTGTGTGCCCGGCTCGCCGATCGACTGAGCCGAGATGATGCCGACAGCTTCGCCGCGCTCCACCATGCGTCCGGTCGCCAGATTGCGGCCGTAGCACAGGCGGCACACGCCGCGCTTCGATTCGCACGTCAATACCGAGCGGATCTTCACTCGCTCAATACCAGCCGCTTGAATGGCGCTGGCCAACTCTTCCGTGATCTCCTGGTTGACGCCGACGATGACGTTGTTCTCGTAATCGCGCTGATCTTCGAGCGCAACACGGCCAACAATGCGGTCGCGCAACGGTTCAATGATCTCGCCCGATTCGATGATGGGCTCGACGTAGATGCCGTCGCTGGTGCCGCAATCGTCTTCGGTGATGATGACATCCTGCGCCACGTCGCAAAGCCGGCGCGTCAGATAGCCGGAGTCGGCGGTCTTCAGAGCGGTGTCGGCCAGACCCTTACGCGCACCGTGCGTCGAGATGAAGTACTGCAGCACGTTCAGGCCTTCGCGGAAGTTGGCGGTGATCGGCGTTTCGATGATCTCGCCCGAGGGCTTGGCCATGAGGCCGCGCATGCCGGACAGCTGCCGAATCTGCTGCTTCGAACCGCGAGCGCCCGAATCCGCCATGATGTAAATCGGGTTGAGGATACGGCCGGTGCGGTCGTCCTCTTCCATGTTCTTGAACATCTTGTCGGACACCGCTTCGGTGACCTTCGACCAGATTTCAATGATCTTGTTGTAGCGCTCCGATTGCGTGATCGCGCCTTCCTGGTACTGTTGCTGAACTTCGATGACCTGCTTCTCGGCGTCGCGCACCAGGTTGCCCTTCTCTTCCGGCACAACCATGTCGTCGATACCGATGGAGATGCCGGCGCGCGTTGCATAGAGGAAGCCGAGTTTCTTGACTTCATCGAGCATCTGCACCGTCGTCTGCAGGCCGAACTTGAGATAGCAATACTGAACGAGCTGCCCCAGGCCCTTCTTCTTCAGAAGACCGTTGATGAAGGGCATCTCCTTCGGAAGCACGTCATTCAGGATGACGCGGCCGACCGTCGTGTCCATGTACTGCTTGTTGAATTCGATCGGCTCGGTGTGAAGAATGTTCTGGTTGTCGAACGCCTTCGTCAGGTCGATGACTTTGCCGGTGTGGCGCAGCTTGATTGCGGTCAGCGTCTCGACCTCGCCCATTTCGAGCGCGATCAGCACATCGTGAATGGAGGCGAAGGTGCGGCCCGAGCCCTTTGAGTTCGGACGCATCTTGGTCAGGTAATACAGACCGAGAACCATGTCCTGCGTCGGGATCGCGATGGGCGAGCCGTGCGCAGGAGACAGAATGTTGTTTGAAGCGAGCATCAGGGTCGCCGCTTCGATCTGCGCTTCGGGCGAGAGCGGAATGTGAACCGCCATCTGGTCGCCGTCGAAATCGGCGTTAAACGCCGTGCAAGTCAGCGGGTGCAGCTTGATGGCTTTACCTTCGACCAGCACAGGTTCGAACGCCTGAATACCGAGGCGGTGCAGTGTGGGGGCGCGATTCAGCAGAATCGGATGGTCTTTGATGACTTCTTCGAGAATGTCCCAGACCACGGGGTCCTGCTGCTCAACGAGTTCCTTGGCTTGCTTAATTGTCGTGCAATGGCCGCGTTGCTCGAGCCGGTGATAGATGAACGGCTTGAACAATTCGAGCGCCATCTTCTTCGGAAGACCGCACTGATGCAGCTTTAGCTCCGGACCGACGACGATCACCGAACGGCCGGAGTAATCGACGCGTTTGCCGAGCAGATTCTGACGGAAACGGCCCTGCTTGCCTTTGAGAGTGTCGGAAAGCGACTTGAGCGGGCGATTGTTTGCCCCTCGCAACACGCGGCCGCGGCGGCCGTTGTCGAACAGCGCGTCGACAGCTTCCTGCAGCATGCGCTTTTCGTTGCGCACGATCACATCCGGAGCATGGAGCTCCATCAGTTTCTTCAGACGGTTGTTGCGATTGATGACCCGGCGGTACAGGTCATTCAGATCAGAGGTTGCAAAGCGGCCGCCATCGAGCGGCACAAGCGGACGCAACTCCGGCGGAATCACGGGAATGACGTCGAGGATCATCCACTCGGGCTTGTTGCCTGATTTCCGGAAGCTTTCGACAACACGCAGGCGCTTGGCGTATTTCAGCTTCTTTTGCGCCGAGGTCTCGGTCCGCATTTTTTCGCGGATATCCTGGCTCAATCCCTCGATGTCGATGCGCTTCAGAAGCTCCTTGACACCTTCAGCGCCCATCATCGCGACGTACTTGGACGGGAACTCCTGGTCGAGCTGACGCTTGCGTTCATCGCTGATCACTTCGCCCAGCACGAGCCCCGTACCTTCGCCCGGATCGATGACGACAAACGCTTCGTAATAGAGAACGCGCTCGAGCTCACGAAGAGTGATGTCGAGCAGGTAGCCGATACGGCTCGGGAGACCCTTGAAGAACCAGACATGCGAAGAGGAGCTGGCGAGCTCGATGTGACCGAGCCGCTCACGCCGGACGCGCGAAAGCGTGACTTCGACGCCGCACTTATCGCAGATTACTCCGCGATGCTTCATGCGTTTGTACTTGCCGCACAGGCACTCCCAATCGGCTACCGGTCCGAAGATCGGGGCGCAGAAGAGGCCGTCGCGCTCTGGCTTGAAGGTGCGATAGTTGATGGTCTCCGGCTTGGTGACTTCACCGTGTGACCAGCTCCGGATCTTCTCCGGAGAGGCAAGACTGATTCGAATCGAATCGAAGTCGGCGATGAGATTGGCTCTGTCGTACGGAGAGGAACGAAACATTATTTGTCCTTATTTTTCAATCCACGCGCCCTATAACGCCAGCCCGCAGGGAAGGCCGGGCGCCCAGACACGCTCCCTGCGGGGCAAATATTTACCTAATCCGCGGCATGCGCCAGGTCCATGAGCTCGCGTGGCTTCTTCATCAGCTCCACATCGAGACACAGGCTCTGCAGCTCGCGGATCAAAACATTGAACGATTCCGGCACGCCAGGCTCGGCCGCAGCCTCGCCCTTAACGATTGCCTCATAAATTTTGGCCCGTCCGTAGACGTCGTCCGACTTGGCCGTCAGAAGCTCCTGCAGGATGTATGCTGCGCCGTAAGCTTCGAGCGCCCAGACCTCCATTTCGCCGAAGCGCTGACCGCCGAACTGCGCCTTGCCGCCGAGGGGCTGCTGGGTGATCAGCGAATACGGCCCGATGGATCGCGCGTGAATCTTGTCATCTACGAGATGGCTCAGCTTCAGCATGTAGATGTAGCCCACTGTCACAGGCTGTTCGAATGCCTGCCCGGTCATGCCGTCGTAGAGCTGAATCTTGCCGGAGCTCGGCAGACCTGCTTTATTGAGCTGGCCCTTAATGTCTTTTTCCGCTGCTCCGTCGAATACCGGCGTTGCGAAATGCAGGCCCAGCTTCGCCGCTGCCCATCCCAGGTGCGTTTCCAGAATTTGACCGACGTTCATACGAGAGGGAACGCCGAGCGGATTGAGAACGATCTCGACGGGCGTGCCATCGGGCAGATACGGCATATCTTCTTCGGGCACGATGCGCGCGATCACGCCCTTGTTACCATGGCGTCCGGCCATTTTGTCGCCGACGGAAAGCTTGCGCTTCATGGCGATGTAGCACTTCACCAGCTTGATGACGCCCGGCGGCAGCTCATCGCCCTTGCGGAGCTTGGCTACTTTCTCTTCCGTGATCTTTTCGAGAACGGCGATCTGACGCGAGGTCATCTCTTCGATCTCGTCGATCTGTTCGTTAATTCGCGGATCTTTGGAGGAGAGCCGCATGCGCTTCAGGTCGCGCGCCCGCAGCTTATCGAGCACGTCGCGGGTGAGGGGCGCGTCCTTCGAAAGCAGTTTCTTGTTGGTCTTTTCGTCGTGCAGATCGGCAGTTAGTTCTTTGCCATGCAGCAGACTTTCGAGGCGTTTGGCGCGCTCGTCGCTGAGAATTCGCTTCTCGTCTTCGAGGTTGCGGTGCAATCGCTGCTCCTGCAGCTCGAGAATCTGCTTCGAACGCTCATCCAGTTCGGCGCCTTTGCGCGAGAAAACCTTGCAATCGACGATCGTGCCTTCGATACCGGGCGGGCAGTAGAGCGATGCATCCTTCACGTCGCCGGCTTTCTCGCCGAAGATCGCGCGCAGCAGCTTTTCTTCGGGTGTGAGCTGTGTTTCGCCTTTCGGCGTTACTTTGCCGACCAGAATGTCGCCGGGCTTCACCGTCGCGCCGATGCGGATGATGCCGCTCTCGTCGAGGTTCCGCAGGAATGACTCGGCGATATTCGGAATGTCGCGCGTGATTTCTTCCGGGCCGAGTTTGGTGTCGCGCGCCTCGATTTCGAACTCTTCGATGTGGATGGAGGTGTAGTAATCATCCTTGACCAGCTTTTCGCTGACCACGATGGCGTCTTCGAAGTTGTAGCCGCGCCAGGGCATGAATGCGACCAGAACGTTGCGGCCAAGCGCAAGCTCTCCGGCTTCGGTACAGGGTCCATCGGCGAGAACGTCGCCTTTCTTGACCTTCTGGCCCTGGTGAACGATCGGCTTCTGGCTGATGCAAGTGTTCTGGTTCGAACGCTTGAATTTAGTGAGCTGATAGATGTCCGCGCCGACCTCGCGCGACATCTGACCTTCGTGCGCGCCGCCTTCTACACGGACAATGATGCGTTCGCTATCGACCGAATCGACCACGCCCGAGCGCTTGCAGATGACAACTGCGCCCGAGTCGCGCGCCGTCACGCGCTCCATGCCGGTGCCCACATACGGCGCCTCCGCACGCAGCAGCGGTACCGCCTGGCGTTGCATGTTCGAGCCCATGAGTGCGCGGTTCGCGTCGTCATTCTCGAGAAACGGAATCAAGCTGGCCGCGACCGACACAAGCTGTTTTGGACTGACGTCCATGTACTCGATCTCGTCGCGGTGCTTCAGGACAAAGTTGCCGGCCTGACGAGCATTGACGAGATCGTCCATGATACGGCCGTTCTGGTCGATCGAAACGTTGGCCTGAGCAATGATGTACTTGTCTTCTTCCCACGCAGAGAGGTAATCGGAATGCGCCTCGAACTCCGGAGGCTGTTTCCCGGGCACCGCAGTGGCCTTCTCGAGTTCTTGGCGCGGAACAACCTGGTTGACCTTAAAGTGCGTATCGCCGGGATTGAGAATCTTTACCTCGTCCACCAGCGCACCGTCGCGCACGCGCCGGTAGGGGCTCTCGATGAAGCCGTACTCGTTGATGCGCGCAAAGCAGGAAAGCGAGGAAATCAGGCCGATGTTCGGGCCTTCCGGCGTCTCGATGGGGCAAATGCGCCCGTAATGCGTAGGGTGGACGTCCCGGACCTCGAATCCGGCGCGCTCGCGGGATAGACCCCCAGGGCCGAGTGCGGAAAGACTCCGCTTGTGCGTAATCTCCGAAAGCGGATTGGTCTGGTCCATGAACTGCGATAACTGGCTTGACCCGAAGAATTCGCGGATCGCGGCCATGA
>JAFAQG010000675.1 GCA_019246575.1 Acidobacteriaceae bacterium | reverse complement strand
TGGCTTTTCGGTTTTTGGGGCGGGTGGCTTTTTACCGAAACGAAATGGTTTTTCGATTTTAGCTGATTGACGGCTAAGAGCTTAGTGGAATTGGATACCCCACGATTGACGGCTATAGAGAAAGGGATTAGCATCGCGCAATGGGGTTTGTTTCGCGACTGACGGACAGGACTGTTTTGCGGACTGCGGCGCTTGCCTTGGCGTTCGGGCTGATGGCGTTCGCGCAGAGGGACACGGGTGCGATCGTCGGCACCATTCTCGATTCGAGCGGCGCGTCGATTCCTAACGCGCAGATCAAGGCCGAGGATATCGCCACAAATTTCACCTACACTGCGGTTTCTGATGCGCGAGGTGAATACGTTATTAGCCCCGTGCGAGTGGGCACTTATCGTATTACGGTGAGCGCGCAAGGGTTCCAGAGCGAAGTGGCCGAATCGGTCACGTTAGAGATTCAGCAGCGCGCTCGCATGGATTTCACGCTTCATCCAGGCGATGTGATGCAGACCATGGAAGTAACGGCGGCGGCTCCAGTACTGGAAACCGATAACTCCGAAAGAGGCCAAGTGGTTACGAGCCAGTACATGCAGGGGCTTCCGTTGAATGGGCGCAATGCGGTGCAACTGGCGCAGTTGACGGCTGGAGTGGTGTTCAGTGAGCCCGGGGCCCGCGATGAGAGCGGTTACGGTTTCTCGGCAAATGGCGCTCGCTCCCTGGAGAATAACTTTCTCCTGGATGGCATAGATAACAATTCCAATTTGCCGGACCTCTTGAATGAAGCGAATTATGTGGTGATGCCGTCTGTCGACGCCCTGCAGGAATTCAAGGTGCAAACGAACACTTATTCAGCGGAACTGGGACGTGCGAACGGCGCAGTTGTGAACGCGACGCTGAAGTCCGGCACGAATGCGTTCCACGGCGTGGTCTACGAGTTTCTGCGCAATGACAAGCTCGACGCGCGCAATTTCTACGATCCGGCTCGCCCACCTTATAAACAGAATCAGTTCGGAGGCACGCTCGGCGGTCGAATCATTCGCGACCGGCTGTTTTTCTTCGGCGACTATGAAGGACTTCGGGTGCGGCAGGGGCTGACACAGACCTCGCAGGTGCCAACCGCCGCGCAACGCACCGGGGATTTTTCGGCGCAGCTTGGGGCGGCTACCAGTGTGCTCGATTGCAATGGGATGCCGACGTATCAGGGAGAGTTGTTTGATACTCGCCTGACCCAGGCAAGCGCATCCTCGCCGACCGGATATTGCGGCGTGCCCTTCGGCTATAACGCCAATGGCTTGCCGACGGATGTGATTCCTTTGTCGAGGCAGGATCCGCTAGCACAGAAGCTCCTCGCACTTTACCCGCTGCCCAATGCGGTAGCGAACGGATACAACTATGTGTCGAATCCGATACTCGCGCAAGATCGGAATCAGGGCGATGTTCGTATCGACCAAGTGTTCTCGAACAAGGACACTGCGTTTTACCGGTTTAGCATGTCGCGTTCCCCCAGCACGATTCCCGGCTCTTTCCCAGGGCTCGCGGATGGGGGCGGATTCTTTTCCGGGGTGCAGCAGTTTAATGGATATAACGGGGCGGCGAGTGAAACACACGTGTTCAGCCCGACGCGCGTGAATGAGCTACGGCTTGGGTACAATCGCCTCCGCGCCAGCCGTTTCCAATTCAACTACAACACCAATGTTTCGGGGCAGATCGGATTCCCAGGGGTGCCTTATTCGCAAGGATCTGACAACGGCGGTCTGCCACAGCTCACTTTCAGCGACGCATCGACGCTTGGCAGTCCCACATACTTGCCCTCACTCGAGATCCAGAACACGTACTCCTACTCGGACACCCTTACGCTGATTCGCGGTGGGCAGACGTGGAAGATCGGGGGAGAATTCCGCCCTGAGGAGTTCACGATTTATCAACCGGCCGATCCGCGCGGCGCGATGGGATTTGGTCCGGTTTTTACGGATAACGCGGCGGCTCCGGGCACCGGGGGCAGCGGTCTTGCTTCGTTCCTCGCCGGTCAGACGGATGGCGGCACCATCAATAATCTGCACAATGTTGATTACACCCGCAAGAATTACTCGATTTTCGTACAGAACGACTGGAGAGTGAGTAAGCGCCTTACGGTGAACCTTG
>JAFAQG010000889.1 GCA_019246575.1 Acidobacteriaceae bacterium | reverse complement strand
TGATCGGGATTTCAACGGTGCCGGCGCTCGGGTGATGCAACGTGACATGGCCGGTGAGCGAAGCGCCGGTCTGCGCGAGCAGAATGTCAGCCGTACCGTTCCACCCGCGGCCGTTTCCCTGACGGGCATGGACAGCCGTTGTGTAAGTGCCGCTGATATCCGGCTGCGGAAAACAGCCGGTGAGAAAGGTGGTTACCAGGATGAACAGCCCGATGACCACCGCAAACGTGATTCGTTTCATGGTGAGAACTCCTTGAAGTAGTAGAGAAATGGGCGACCGGTCAGAACCAGATCGGCAAATCAAAGAAAAGGCAGACAGAAGCAACAGTCTGCGGGCGCCGCCGCTGCTAAATCAGAATGGATGGGGCTGTCGGATCGAATCTCTCGAGTGGTGCTCAGATTGGCTGATGCATCCATTGCTTAACGAGATCTCCGCCGCCTCCCGTATGTGACAGGATCGTGTTCGCAACCGTATCGAACGCGTTCAGTCCCAAGTGGAAGACGGTATCCCAGTTCGCGAGCAGAGTCACCATCAGCATGCCTTTGACGAGAACGGTTCCCAGCTCGTTGAAATCGGCGCCGCGCCACCACGTTTCGTAAACGTGATACAGCACCGTGGCGACGATGATTCCCTCGCCTATGTGAGCCATAGTTGTCGTCACGCCGCCGCTGTTAATGCCATTGAGAGCCGTTGTAAGTAGAGTTTCGAAATAGAAGGGCGATGCCACAGTCTTATTGCTCCACTCCGCTAATCTGTTGCTGAAGCTTTTGCCCCGAATTGGCGTGTCCTTTGAGCACGCTGTTCGCGTTGGCCATCCCGGTGCTATGCACGCGCATCAGATCCGCCATCGCCGATTGCGTATAGGCTTGCGATTTCACCAGCCACGCCGCCGCGGAGGCCTCGATCATGGGAGCCGTCCCCGGTGCTGCGTTGTTAATGGCCTGCTGCATCTGATCCGCGGCCTGCAATTCCGCATCGGCCATCTGGTCGTAGATCACCGCTCGCTTCATGGCGTCCTGGGCTACCGCATCGCTCAGATCCATCGTTTGCCGGTCCGCCGGCGAAGCTGTGTTGAGCGCCGGTGTCGCTCCGTAGACGGTCTGAAAAACACCCCGAATCTGCGCAACATTCGTCGCATTGCGAGAGAGAAGAATGGCTTCGAGCTGCGAGGGATTGGGCAACGTAGCCGAGTGCAAAGGGCTATTGAGGATATTCTTGAACCCGTGCATGCTGTTCCAGAGCCCGCCGAGCAAGGAGCGCGTCTGGGTAATCAACGTCGTCGGGTACAAGACCTTCTGCTCGAAATCCCGGATGTCGCTCTGGATGGAATTCAGTTTGTTCAGGTCACCGCCGATCGTACTCACGAGGCTGCTGTTGATCTGCACGAGCCCGAGGGACATTTGAATGCAGCACGGGCTCACAAATTGGCAGACACCCTGCTGCGGCGTGAGCAACGCCAACAGAACAGTCGCCGCCACTGCCGGATACGTGTGCGCCCGTATCCAGGAAGCTATCCGGCTTGCTGCGTTTTTGACGTATATATTCATGGCGATGCGTTTTCCTTTCCGAACTTGGGCTAGTGCGTGTTGAGAATGTTGCCGACCGCCTGTTGCAGCTGATTCGTTGCGCTAACGTGACCCTTCAGCTCCGCAGTTTCGTGCGCCAGATGCGCCCCCTCCAGGCGAAGATAGCCGGCTAACATCTTTTGCGTGGCGGCTTGCGAGCGAAGGATGGTGACCAGCGCGGTTGCCGTGATGTAAGGCGCGGTGCCTGGAGTTGCCGAGGTGCTCATGTTTTCCAGCTGATCTCCGACGCTCCGCACGGTCGTATTGACCTGCTCGCCCCGCTTCACCTGCTCGAGCGTGTCCAGCGCAAGCGCATCGTCCACGTCCGTCAGGTCCTTATCCGCATGCGACATCCTGTTATCCGTGGGCACCGGAGCGAAGACCTGCTGATACGCACTGCTTAACTGGGGCAGGTTTGTCCCGATACGGTCGGTCATGACTTGCTCGAGAGAGCGCGCCTGCGCCAGCGTGGCGCTCACCGGTACATACTGCGACAACAGCTGCATCGGATGCTGATATGTGTTGACCCAGTTTGTCGAGTACGCCCGCGCCTGCTGGATCATCGATTGCGGAAACACGACGGCCTGCTGAACCGACCGGATGTCGGTTTGGATCGTATT
>JAFAQG010000669.1 GCA_019246575.1 Acidobacteriaceae bacterium | reverse complement strand
TCTAAAGGGCAGTTTTTGGGCGGAGCTTTGCTCAAAAACGCATCCAAACTCTGCTACCGCCTATCTCTGAACGCCAATACTCCGCTCAGCTCTATCGCTGCTCCCCATTTCGCTGTGGTTCATCACTGGTGAGATATCCGGGTTAGGGCTACGCCAACTCGAGGAATTGCACGCCGAGGCGCGGTCCATTTCACAGGCGCCGTTGTCGCGCTCCGTGCTTGATGTACTCAATGTCACCGTGCGTTCCTCCTCATTGGAAATGGAACGTGTCCCCGCGGCAGGGCCGCTGGTCGTAGTTGCGAATCATCCCTTCGGAATTCTCGACGGATTGGCGCTCGATGCAGCGCTGTTCGCGCTCCGGCGAAGATTTTGGTGAATCCGATTCTCGCGAGTACTCACGAGGCCGGCGACCGCTGTCTGCCTGTTGACGTCTTCGGCTCGCCCGCGTCGCCCGGCAATCTGCGATCGATCCGGCGCGCTAAGGAATGGCTGCGCGAAGCTCACGCGCGGGCGATATTTCCGGCAGGCGAAGTGTCGCATTGGAGCTGGGATCGGCGTTCCGTCTGCGATCCGCCGTGGTCTTCCGTTGCCGCGATTGCGGGTTTGGTGCATCCGCACCTGCGCACGTTACGCCTCCCGGGAGAGCTATTGAACAAACGCGGTACAACGATTGAGCTGCGCATCGGAAGCCCGGTTAGCTCGTCGGAGCCAGCGAAGCAAGGCTCAGTCCAAAACGCCACCAGCTATCTGCGAGCACGGACACAAAGTTCGTCCCATCAAGGCTCTTCGAAAAGGTGTACGCAAGCGCGCATCTGCTCGGCTGCCGGAGCGCGGCCTCGTCCCAGCCGCGATTCTCGAGATAGATAGCGGCGGCGAACCCGTCACGCAGCATGCCCGCCGCGACGGAAACTCCGGGCGTTGTGAGAGATTGCGCACCTCGAGCGCAGCGGCAGAACAATTCTCGAAACCGGAACTTACAGCGTTTTCGCCGAGCGCGGGGCCGGGCTCCCGACGCTTTTGCGAGAAATCGGCCGGCTTCGCGAACTCGCATTCGCGCGGTAGGCGAAGGAACCGGCAGGGCACTGGACCTCGATTCGTTCGATCCCTATTACAGTCATGTCGTGCTGTCGCACAAGCAGCACTCCTGCATTGCGGGAAGCATCGCTTGTGTTCGACTCGAGACGTTCTGCCGGTTTTTGGTGTATCCGGCCTGTGCACCTCAACCCTCTTTCGCTTCACGCCAGGTTTCTTCAGAACCCTGGGTCCTGCCGTCGAGCTAGGCCGCAGTTTTGTCCCCGCCGAGTTTCAGAAAGACTATGCGCCGCTGATGCTGTTGTGGCAGGGTATCGGGCATTGCATCGCTTCACGGCCCGAGGCGCCCGTTCTTTTTGGTCCGGTCAGCATCAGCGCGGCATATTCGCGGGCCGCGATCGAGCTGATAGTGCAGTATTTACGGCAGCACAGGCTGCGCTCCGATCTCGCTCGCCTCGTAACGCCGCGCCGGCCATTTCGGCCCCGATCGACCTGCGCGGCCGAACTCCGGCATCTGGCGCCCTGTCTGAACGAAATTGACGAACTTTCAGTGCCACTCGCTGATATGGATGAGTGTTCCCAAATTCCCGTTCTGCTCCGTCACTATCTTCGCCTAGGGGGACGCGTTGCCGCGTTCAACGTCGACCGAAACTTCTCGAATGCGCTCGACGGATTGTTGCTTGTCGACCTCCGGGAAACATCGCCGAAGCTGTTGGCAAAGTACATCGGAGTCGGATCCGCAGCCGCGCTCGTGCGCCGCCCGTGCGGTTTGTCCGGCCGCGCCGGTTGTTGCGCGTAGGCTTCAACGCTTCGAAACCCGTTTGTCATCCAAAGTTGATACGCGGGCACAACAATTGAACCTTTGAACCGCCATCCGGCGCTGTGAGGGGTCATGCAACGATGTTCGCAACACGGATTTTTCGGACTCACTTTTCAACAGTTCAAGCGAGTTACACAAGTCATTCCCGGAGGGCTCCTGCTGAATGCCGTGCTGCTGGCGCAGTCCGGGCA
>JAFAQG010000666.1 GCA_019246575.1 Acidobacteriaceae bacterium | reverse complement strand
CAAGAGCATAGGTTGCGTTGCTGCGAGACCGAGCGCCTTCGGCCATCGCCGCCGCTACCGGTTCGCTGACGGCTGTGTGCTTCTGAATCAGTTCTTTCGAAACCCCGAGCGTCTGCTGTTTCTGCTCGTCGTTATAGGTCACGTATCCCGCTAAAAAATAATCGGAGCTGCCGCCGAGTTCCGTCAACCGGTACGCGATCAGCCCCCCGGTGCAACTCTCTGCCGTTGCCACCGTGGCGCGATGCTTTCGAAGCAAGCAGCCCACCACCGCCTCCAGCGGCTCGTCGGCATTTTCCGTGTAAATCTTGTCCCCAAGCCGATCGCATATACCCGCGCCGACTTCGCGCAACAATGCGTCGGCCTCCGCCTCCGTTTGGGCTTGAGCACGAAGGTGTACGAACAGGTCTCCGGGATTCGACAGAATGGTGGTTGAAGGATTCGTGTATTTCGTATAAACGGGTGCAATCAGCGCATCGAGATCCGACTCGCCGATACCCGTAATCCGGAAGCTGCGTACCTTTATTACTTGAGGCGGGAGGACCGGCTTGAGTCGTGGCACAAGTTCGTTCACCACCATGGGCCTGAGCTCGCGAGGCGGTCCCGGCAGCAGCGCCAATGCGCCCCGAGCTGTGGAGATGAATTGGCCCGGTGCGGTTCCATTCGGATTCGGTAGCGCCTCAGCGCCTTCAATCAGGTAAGCCTGGCGGATATTGTTCGACGCCATCGGACGGTTCAGTTGTCTGAAGCGATTGATGAGTATCGATTCCTGTTCGAGATCCAGAATGAGTCTTCGGCCGAGAGCAGCGGCTGCGGCATCGCGCGTCACGTCATCTTCGGTCGGCCCCAGCCCGCCGCTCACAATTACGATGTGGGTACGCAGTAGTAGCGTCCGAATCGCGTCCGTCAAGCGCTCGCGATCGTCGCCGATAACGTGCTTCCCCGTGACCTCTACGCCGAGGTTGTTCAGCTGTTCGGTTATCAGCAGAGAATTCGTATCCATGCGCTGTGGAGTCAGCAACTCGCTGCCTGCAGCGATGATCTCCGCGCTCTTGTGCATCGTTAGCTCGGCTACGACACTTACGGCAGCGGTCGGCCCGCGATGTCCACATCAACGCGGTACAGCGCATTTTGCGTCGCGACGACCATGGCCCGCGATGGACTGAACGCTAACCCCACGATTCCCGGCCCCGAAAGGAACTGCTCGGGTTTTCTGGACTCGTCAATCCGGACCACTCCGCGCCTGCCGGCCAGTGAGCCCGTCACGTATAACCGCCCCTGCGAGTCAAATGCTAATCCCTGCGGGCGGCCAATGCCGCGATAAAAGGTTTCAACATCGCCTGCTTTCGAGATCCGATGGATGGCATCGAAGCTGGATGTCGTCGGCCCCGTAACGTAAAGGTAATCTTCGGGTCCGAATGCGAGGTGATAGGCCGCAATCGAAGGCTCGAGCGTGGCGAAAACGTAGATCTGACGCGAGCGGCTTATTTTGAAGATCGTTCCGCTTCGATCACCGACGTACAAATTCTCGTCACCATCGAATGCTAAACCGGTCGCGACGCCCATGCCCTCGACGTAAACCGAAGTGTTGCCCGTCGGCGTAATTTGATACACAATTCCGTCGTAGCGGCTTGAAACGTACAACAGTCCTTCACGGTCAAATGCGAGCCCCGTGGGATTCATCAGATCCGTGACAAACGGCTTGGAGTTGTAACTCGTGTCGATCTTGTAAATCGACACCGGGGATTTCTGGCCCCGCGAATTGCTGAACGTGGTATATAAGTTGCCTTGGCGATCGATTGCCGGATTCGCGACCGGATGCAAACTGTCGGCCACCTGAATCCCGATATGCGTCTCGCAGATATCGCTCACCAAATCGCCCGTCGTAACTACTAGGTCGCCGACAACGGCAGATTCAGGCACGCGCGCAATGATATAAGAATCGCCTGCAATCACCAGATGCGCGCGTTCGTTGCCCAGCTTTACCGAAGGCCTGCCCTGCGCCGCAAGGTTCTGTCCGCGAATGTGCAACTCTCCGCCCGCGATGGCCGCAGGAGGTTCAACCTTTGCGATCCTGGGCCGAATTGTTGGCTGCAGCTGTTGTTTACTCGCCATGATCAGTAAGCTTTGAGCGCTCCGCCTAAATACAACATAGCTGCACCATACACTCCGGCTGCCAGATCATCAGTAACGATGCCCGTACCCCCCGGTAGTTTCTCAAATTCACGAACCGGCCAGGGCTTCCAGATGTCGAACAAGCGGAACATCACGAAGCCGGCCAGAAACACCTTCCAGCTTTCGGCCGCGGCGCCGAGCAACGTGACCCACTGACCCAGGACCTCATCTACAACTACAATTCCCGGATCTTCGATGTTCAAGAGACGCGCTGTTCGAGTGGCAGACCAGATCGAGGGCCAAAGCAGCGCAAGAATGGCGACGAGTAACGCCGGCCGCCCCCAGCCCAGATACCTGCGCATCA
Organism: Acidobacteriaceae bacterium; assembly: GCA_019246575.1. The sequence goes on along the minus strand of JAFAQG010000666.1, from coordinate 1,083 downwards.
CTCCCGCTATCAGAACGGCCGCCGCCGATCCCACCGTTCCAGGACCCCAAGGGAAATATCCGCAGCCGAACCACGTCGCAACCAAAACTGCCAGCCGGCTCACTGCGGCGAGCCTTCCGGATCGTCGTCAGAATACCTTACCTGACCGGCCTCGTTGGGTGGAATGGGGGTCGAGATCACGTACTTCTCCGATGCCCAATTGCCGAGATCCATCACACGGCAGCGATCGCTACAGAACGGCATGTTGGGATCGTTGAATGCGACCTCTCTCTTGCAGATCGGGCAGCGCACCGTGCTTGCCATCCTTCTATTATCGAATCGCGAGATTTCGCGTCGACACAGATGAAGCAGAAGGAAGGATAGGAAAAGGAGTCGAGGCCTGAGCTGTTGTCCGATAGGGCCGCTCTGGCGTATCGACCAGTTCGCCTACCAAATCGTAATCGTGAGCTTCGGTTACGCGAAACATTCGCATCTCGCCGGGCCGCGGCTCTCCGGGGCCGAAATCGTTCACGTAACACACGCCGTCAATCTCCGGCGCTTGTGTTGCCAGGCGTGCTTCCCACAGCAGATCGGTTTCGGTCGAGGGGCCTTCGATCAGCACCGGCATCTCGCGGCCAATCATCCTTTTGTTGCGGGCGAGCGAAATGCGGCGTTGCAGCGCCATCAATTTGCGTTTGCGATTATACGCCGTGCGCCTGTCGACCTTGCCGTCCAAATGATAGCTTTGGCTCGTCTCTTCGTCGCTATACGTGAAAACTCCAAGACGATCGAATTGCGCGGCCTTCACAAAGTCGCAAAGTGTTTCAAAATCGGCATCGCTCTCGCCTGGGAATCCGAGGATCATACTGGTGCGGATCGCCACGCCCGGGATAGTTGCCCGAATGCGCTCGAGCAGCTTCAGAAAAATGTCTGCATTCGCGCCGCGTTTCATCCGCTTCAGCACAGAGGCGCTGGCATGCTGAAGCGGCATGTCGATGTATTTCACCAGCGCTTCGTGTGCCGCCATCGTATCCAGCAACTGCTGCGTGACTTTATTCGGATAAGCGTAGAGGAACCGGATCCAATGCGGCAATTCGGCCGGAA
>JAFAQG010000588.1 GCA_019246575.1 Acidobacteriaceae bacterium | reverse complement strand
ATCGTCATCGGAGAGCTCGATGCCCATTTCGAGGCAAGTTCGCGGCGAGAGTGCAACCATTTCGTATGAAAAATGGACGGAAGCGCCAGCCTGCTCCTCGAACCCTAAGGCACGCAGTCCGGCTGTTACTACGTCCTGCAGATACGACTGGCGCGAATCGATGACGTTGAAAACTTTGGCAGCGCGGCCGAAATGCGGGTGATTGGGGTCCGCCGGTTCGCTGGTTGTGACCCAAAGCTGATGGCCATCGGGATAGCAGGACCAAAGCCGGTAATAGAAATCTTTCCCGAGCAGGCCGAACTTCCAGAGTTGATACGCGATGTCTTTGCCGACGTAAGTGACTGTGCCGTTCGAACGCACGATCACTTTGCTATCGTCTTCGGACTCTTCTTCCGACGCAGCCCCGGTTTCAACGCCCTCGCGGAAGGCAGACGACGGCATTACCCAGCAGCCTTTATTCTTTCCCTGCTCCTCGAAGTAAATCGCGTGGCGCTGCTTGAGCAATTCGAATGCGCTCGCCCAAAACTTGAGATGAAGAATCTCGCTTTCGCGCGGCAGAACGTCGTATGCGATGCCTAGCCGATACATGGTGCGGATATGTGCGTTGACGATTGCATCGGCCACCATGTGCCCCAGCTCTGCTATTTCGCCTTTTCCTGCTTCGATCTCGTGTAGGGTCTCGGCACGCCATGCGAGCGCTTCCGGATGCTCTTTGTAGTAGGCAGAAACGCGGGTGTAGAGATCCCAGCACACATAATCGAAACGCGTTTCGGGATCGTGAATCATGATCCGAACCTCGGCGGCCGGTTTTTTTTCCAGAAAGTGAAACGCGACCACGACGTCCGCTACCTGTACGCCCGTGTTGTCGATGTAGTTTTGCACCTCGACAGAACGGCCGCGCTTTCGCAGCATGCGAACGAACGTGTCGCCGAGAATTGCGTTGCGCAGGTGACCGATGTGCGCTGCTTTGTTCGGATTGATATTCGTGTGTTCGACGACAGTTTTCTGCGATACTCCCGCTTCAGGCGTTTGGACCGCGTCGGGATTGAGAAGGGATGCGGCGTACTCTCCGCGGTCGAGCCGGACATTGATGTATCCGTTGCCTGCGATTTCAACCGAAGCGATGCCTTCGACTTCCTTCAGACCATGCGCGAGCTCCTCGGCGATCTGTCTGGGAGCGCGCCTCAGTTGCCGTGCAAGCTGAAAGGCAACAGGAATGGCGAGGTCGCCGAAGGAACTCTGCTTTGGCTGTTCGAGCGAGACCTTTTGCTCGATGCTGAATTTAGAGTGGAGTTGCTGCTCTATGAAAGCGGCTAGCTTTTCTTCAATGTCCTGAAACACTCGTTTCCAGTATGGCGGAGCAAGTGTTGGGGGGACGGTATTCAAAACCCGCTAACTGGCGTGCGCGGCTCAGCTCACTAGCGTGCGCGGCTCAGCCAACAGGGCCAAGACTACTGCCGGCGTTCTGTGTCCGTCCGGTCCGTATGCGAGCTCTTTCCTGCTTTATCGCCGCTGTCCTGGCGGTTGCTCTTGGCTGTGATCTCGCTTTCGGGATGAGCGTTGGGATTACCGACCTGTTGGTTCGTATCGCCCGGGTTCGCGCGGGGACCGCTGCAACTCGAAGCAAGACCGATTGCAAGAATAGCGAGTACTGTTTTCGACAACATCCGGCCGTTGGACTCGCGTTGACGTCGCTTCGCTACGCAGAGAATTGACAGGAAGTCGGGCATTAACCATCGATTTAGGTTTCCGTGCTACTGTTCTTCGGACAACCATGAAAGCAGCCGAGTTGTTCGTTAGATGCCTGGAGAACGAAGGTGTCGAATACATGTTCGGTGTTCCGGGTGAAGAGAACATCGACATCATGGACGCGCTGCTCGACTCATCGATTCGCTTCATTACGACGCGGCATGAGCAGGGGGCGGCGTTTATGGCCGACGTCTACGGACGCCTCACGGGAAAGGCAGGCGTATGCCTTGCCACACTCGGGCCTGGCGCTACAAACCTGATAACCGGCGTAGCGGATGCGAATATGGACCGTTCTCCGGTGGTTGCTATCGCGGGCCAGGGGGCGACGACGCGCTTACACAAAGAGAGTCATCAGATTCTCGACCTCGTGAACCTGTTCAAACCTATTACGAAATACAGCATCCAGGTGGTCGAGCCTCAAACGGTTCCTGAGATTGTGCGGAAGGCGTTCAAGGTTGCGCAGACGGAGAAGCCGGGGTGCTGCTTTATCGATTTTCCAGAGAACATTGCGGAGATGGAAGCGCGCGACTGGGCGACACCTATCGAAGTCCAAAGGCCGTTCCATCCTGCACCCGCCGATTTCAAAGTTGATGAAGCGGCACGCATTATCTCAGCAGCTAAATGTCCGGTCATCCTGGCCGGAAATGGGGTGGTGCGGGCGGGAGCTTCGAAATCACTGGTGACCTTCGCGGAAGTGCTTCGTATCCCGGTGGCGACAACGTTTATGGCGAAGGGTGCGATGCCGTTCTCAAACGAACTTTCGCTCGGCACGGTCGGGCTTAAAGCGAAGGACCTGGTTTCGTTTGCGTTCGACAGGGCGGATGTGGTGATTTGCGTCGGTTACGACATTGTCGAATATCACCCCGAGCAGTGGAATCCCGGTGGCGAAAAGCGGATCATCCATATCGACACTTTGCCGGCGGAAGTGGATGCACACTACATTGTGACCGGCGTGCTGGGCGATATCGGCGAATCGTTACGCGCCATCGCCTGGAAGACGAAGCCTCAGGATGGCTCCATGTTTGAGCGGCTGCGGCGAGCCGTGGTCGACGAAATGGCCGAATTCGCGGAAGACCAGGGGTTCCCGATTAAGCCGCAAAAGATCGTGTGGGACCTCCGCCAGGCGCTTGCGCCAGACGACATCGTTATCTCCGATGTCGGCGCTCACAAAATGTGGATCGCACGCATGTACCAGGCCCAGCGTCCAAACACGTGTATCATTTCGAACGGATTCGCTTCGATGGGAATCGCCGTCCCCGGGGCGCTCGCGGCCAAGCTCGCTTACCGCGATCGAAAGATAGTCGCCGCCACAGGCGATGCGGGATTTTTGATGAACTCGCAGGAGATCGAGACGGCACTCAGGGCACAAACCCCATTCGTCATTTTGATTTGGAACGATAGCGAATACGGACTGATCACCTGGCACCAATTACGGCACTTCGGCCGTCCGAGCAACATTGCGTTCAAGAACCCGGACTTCGTCAAGTACGCCGAAAGCTTCGGGTGCAAGGGTTATCGCGTGGAACAGACGGCGGATTTGCTGCCGGTTCTGAAGCAGGCGCTTGAAGATAAGACGGTGTCGATTGTCGATTGCCCGGTCGACTATTCGGAGAACATGAAACTCACGAAGAAGCTGAAGGAGCTGACATGCCCGATCTGAAGACTGTTGCACCGGTCGAGCATTTCTCACTCATGACGCCTGGCAGCAAGCCGGGTCCGTGCCAGTTAGAGGTCGTTGCTCCGTACGATGGAAAGCTGATTGCAACGACCGATACCGCCGATGAACCGGTTGTGGAGCAAGCGGTCGGTACCGCGTATTCGCTGTATCGAAATCGGGACGCGTGGCTGTCAGGTCCGCGCCGGATCGACATATTGCGGAAAGCCGCAAGCCTGAT
>JAFAQG010000305.1 GCA_019246575.1 Acidobacteriaceae bacterium | reverse complement strand
GGTTGGTTCCTGCCTCAGATCGCGCTGGAGCGCGAAGTAACCGTTCACGCGATCGTTCGCGGAGAACTCATGGCTGATATTGGCTGTGCCCTGATCGATGTTGACCGGCGCGATCGCCGAACCAATGAACTTGTCTTGCGGCGCGTTGACAGCAGGGATCAGCGTCACCAAATTCCGAATCGCCGGGTCACTCGTCGCGGCTTGCGCCCGCTGTGAGGGGTTTAGTACGGTTTGGTTGATTGTCAACCCTTGCCGCTGCCGCAACCCTTCATAGCTGAAAAAGAAAAACGTGTGGTTTTTCCAGAAAGGTCCACCGGCGGATGCGCCGAAGTTATTGCGTCTGAAGGGGGATTGCAGGATCGGAGTGGGGTTGAAATAGTTCCGCGCATCGAGCGCGCTATTGCGAAAATATTCGAATAACTCGCCATGTACGGTGTTACCGCCGGCGCGGGTGGAAATATTCAGTATTGCGCCCGAGTTGCGGCCGTATTCAGCCGGATAAGTGGAATTATCCAGCTTAAACTCGTCGACAGTGTTAATCGATGGTTGGAACGTTAGTTGATTCTGCGCAATGTCGTTTAGGTTAATTCCGTTTACAAGGATGTTAACGGTGTCTTCCCGCGCGCCGGCTGTGTTGATGGCAAACGACCCTTGACCGCGCAACGGGGCTGTCAGAAATCCGTTGGCCGGCGGAGTAACTGTGCCCGCGACCAGGAGTCCAAGATCGGTGAAGTGCCTTCCATTTAGTGGAATGTTCTGGACAGTTCGGTTATCGATCACTTGACCTACCGACACTGAAGCCCGCTCGATGGGCGGCGGAGCTGCCGTAACCTCTAGCACCTGAGAAGAGGACGCTACTTTCAGGCTGAAGTCCTGCGTGACGGTGCTGCTGACTTCGAGTCTGAGGTTGTCTGCTACCACGGTCTGAAACCCGTGCAGTTCGACTTGAATCTTGTACATGCCGGGAGGCAATGACGGAACGGAATAGAGTCCGGCGCTATCGCTTTTTATGACACGCTTTTCCCCAGTTTCCTGGTTCGTCACGGTCACAACCGCGTCGGGAATCGCGGCGCCGGTCGGATCCGTAACAGAGCCCTGGATACTTCCAGTCGATTGCGCCTGGCTCCGCGCGGCCGCGAGCAACAAGCTCAAGACCAAGATGAAGCAGGTTATTCCGGCGCGCTTCAAGACGTAAGGCAGACTACTAACTTGCACTGAATTCGACCTCCTGAAAGACAACCCTCTTCTGGTTGAGGATTTTAGCAGTTTTCCAGGCGCACGGCGTGAGTTCACGAAAAGTTTACATGTTGTTTCAAGTTGTTCCAAGACTCCGCTCGGATCCGCGCGGCTGCGCCGTTTGACAGGCGCGGAACTCTTTTATAAAACAGAGAGACGCCAAAGCCTATCGAAGCCGCGGCGCAGGAGGAACATATGGCGACCGCAACACAGGCCAGGCCCATCGATACCGACAAATTGAACGCTCTTCTTGGTCAGGCGGTTCAAGACATGGGAGCGGCACTGCACTCCGCTCTGATCGTAATTGGCGACAGGTTGGGTTTGTATCGCGCTATGGCCGACGGCAAACCGGTGACTCCCGCCGAGCTCGCCGAACGCACCGGCACAGCCGAACGTTACGTTCGCGAGTGGTTGAATGCCAATGCCGCGAGCAATTACGTGCAGTACGATGCCGCTTCGCAGACCTATTCCATGACACCGGAGCAGGCATTCATTCTCGGTATGGACAATACGCCGGTTCACCTTCCCGGCTTCTTTCACATAGTCGCCTCGTGCATGAAAGATGAAGAAAAGCTGGTCGAAACCTTTCGCACCGGCAAAGGATTTGGGTGGCATGAGCACGAGAAGAGCTTATTCGAAGGTACCGAGCGCTTCTTCCGGCCGAATTACCTGGCGAATCTCACCACCACTTGGATTCCTGCGCTCGATGGAGTCGAGGAAAAACTACGCCAGGGGGCGCGCGTGGCCGATGTAGGCTGCGGCCACGGTGCGTCCACCATTCTCATGGCTCAAGCTTATCCGGCTTCGCAGTTCAAAGGCTTCGATTACCATCAAGCGTCTATAGACCGCGCGCGCCGCGAGGCCGAGAACGCCGGCGTTTCGGACCGAGTCACATTCGAGGTCGCGCCGGCTAAAAGCTTTCCCGGCACAGGCTACGATTTCATTGCGTTTTTCGACTGCTTGCATGATATGGGCGATCCGGCGGGAGCCGCCGCGCATGTCCGCCAGGCGCTTGCTTCGGATGGAACGTGGATGATCGTCGAGCCTTTCGCCGGCGATGACGTTTCGGCCAACCTGAACCCAGTCGGCCGGATTTATTACTCTGCATCTACGGTCATCTGTGTGCCTGCTTCGCTGTCACAGGAAGTGGGTCTCGGACTCGGCGCTCAGGCAGGCGAGCCTCGAATCCGCGAAGTCGTCACGGCAGGCGGATTGACCCGTTTCCGGCGCGCCGCCGAGACGCCTTTTAACCTGGTCTTTGAGGCAAGGCCATAACTGCGGAGCTCTGCCGACTTGATTCAGCCGAACTGGTGTTCATGGCGATATGTTGAACGACATTGCCATAACGCCTGTAGTACCTGCGACGTCCGAAACACGCCCGCGTGCAGGAAAGACCAAACAGGATGAAAATCAGCAGCACGATCCCACACCCAAGCGCAATGTTTCTCAACGTTGAATTTTGGCCGCCGGCGGGCGATGCCTGCGGCGGCTGCGGCCGGTAGGGCGTCTGCCATTGGCTTGAGGCAGCGTCGAACTGTGTGCCGCAGTTGCTGCAGAACTTCGCATTATCGCGATTGGCCAACCCGCAATTTGGACAATTCATCTTCAGGCTTACTGTAGCGAATTGTCAAAGCAGCTGTTAACCAATCGCGTGTTGAAATTGTCGCGTTGTAGCTAACTTGAGTAGTAGCCATTACGCGCCTGCACGCTCAGGTTCTTTTTGTTCACTCTGAGCGTGATTTTGCGAAAGCCCTGCCCAGGCTGGTCCGGCGTGTAACCAATGCTGTACTGATTCCGCAGTTCGTCTTCGATCTGTTGGTAGATGTCGCCGACGGTCTTTTTCTTCGAATATTCGAAATACCCGCCGCCGGTTTCACGCGAAATCTGTTGAAGCATTTTCTTGCCGTCCGGACGCGCTTCTCCATAGGGACCGCCGCCTCTGCCCATACCACCGCCGCGTCCCATGCCGCCATGACGACCCATTCCAGGGCCGCCGAAGCCACCGCCGGGCATGCCTCTGTCCTCGTCTGCGACATGGATGGAATATACGAGCGTATCGGCGCGCTGCGCGGTTGTGATTGCCTCAATAAGAGAAACCTTGCTGCCGTTATCTACGCCGTCGGTGAGCAACATAAGCGCCTTTCGCCCAGTCTGCTTCCGCATCACCTCGTCGGAGGCGAGATAGACGGCATCGTACAGGTGCGTTCCCCCGTGAAAGCCTCTCTGACCCGCGCCTCGTTGCCCGCCGTAACCTCCCTGACGGCCGCCTCGGCTCGGGTAATCCTGCCCATTCGATTGATCGCCCGAGTCACCGTCCGTCGAGTGCCCCCACTCAGGGCGATTCAACTGATCGAGAGCTTTTTCAAGCCTTTCACGCGACCCGGTAACATCCTCCAGCAGTTCCACCTCACGATCGAAGTGAATCAGAAAGGCTTTATCTTTATTGGGGCGCAGGACGTCTTGCAAAAAGATCCGACTTGCATCTTTTTCGGGTCCGATCATACGCCTTTCGCTCATACTGGTGTCGATCAGCAATCCTACCGTCAGCGGCAGGTCCGTTTGCCGGGAAAAGTATCGAATCGTTTGCGGTCGGCCGTCCTCCTGAAGCGCGAAGTCCTCTTTTCCGAGGTCGTTGATAATCTTTCCGTGCTGGTCGCGTACGGTTGCGAATACATCCACCACCTTCACCGATGACGAGAATTTCGGAGGCGTCTGGCTCCGTTCGGTGGATGGCGACGGCTCTTGTGCCCGCCCGGCCGCCTTTGTTCCTGCAATTGCCGAGAGTGCGGCAAGAATCGCACGCCGGCGCGAAATGTTCTCGATATACCGCATGCAGGCGCTCAACTTTGAGCGACGTATCGTCGTCGACCCCGGTTACCCTACGGCACGCGTATCGAGAGCAGTTCACTCAACTGCAGATACGCTTCCACCCAGGCCTGCCCTCTGCTGTCACCTCGCTGCGCGCGCCGCTTTGTCCGTTGATAGAGCCCGCCTTGCGTTGCATACACGTGATTCTGCGCTGACCACAGGTTCACGGGAAACGGCATCTGCTTCACAATCCGCAGCGCCGCCCGAAGATCGTTCAGCTTATCGACGTTTGAGGGATCCGCGGCAAAGCGCGTGGACAACGAGTCGATCTTGCGCCTCAACGAGAATTCAAGTGTGGTGCGATCGAGAGTTACATTGCTCGCTTGCGCCTCCCGAAGGAGGCTCTGAATGCGCTCACCGTCGAGCTCATCGTTCGAGCAGGCTCGGCGCAGCAGGCTGTTTATGGCGTACTCCATTGCCGCCGCGAACTCGCGCGGCATCGGCGTCCCCAGCCGCGTGATAAATCGCATCAGCGCTGCATGGTCCTCGTACAGCTGAAGATAGGCAGTTTCCGCTTCCGCGACAGTGTCGGAGAGAATGGATCGCACAATCCGCCGCTGCTCGTCTCGGAACAGCGATCGCAAAGAGTACGTTTTACCGAATCGCTTGTCGAGCAACCGCACTACTTCCGGGATATCGACCCGGGCGAATGATTCGTTGATCTTTTCCAGTAGGTCCTGATAGTCAGCCGAACCATCAAACGGCTCCACGCCACCGGCGACGTTGTGATCGCCGAAATGGACGACCCAGAATGTCAGGATTTCGGATTCCTGAGTGATTTTGGAAGTAAACCGCGCCTGCCCAAGCGCCATCCGCATCTTGCCCGCTTCCACGGTGTGATAGTCGAGCCGCTTGACGCTATACGAAAAAACGTCTGTTCTCTCGCCGTAAGGTGCGAAAAGGGAGCTGATCGAGTAATGCGCCCCGACCTTCTCGAGATCGATGATTGACGGCTTGACGTAACGTTTGTAAATATTCGCGCCATCGCCATACTCGGGCAAATTGCTGTGGGCGAGCGAGAGCCGCTGAAGAAATTCCTGCTCGAAGCAATTGCCGAATAACTGTTCTGCGAGTTGCACAACGCGGCCTGCGTACTCGATAACCTGCACGGTCTCGATACCGGAGAGATCGTCGAAGAACCACCCGCAGCTGGTATACATCAGCATCGCGTGGCGCTGTAGCTCCATGAGCTTCCAGACGATTACCTCCTCCGGGCGCGACAGCTCACGGCGAAAGTGCTCCTGTCCGAAGCGCTGCCGCACTTCAGGCGAGCGGTTCAAGACAACGCTGATATAGGAATCGCGCGCAGCCCACACGTCACTGAGCAGAGTGGCCCCGAGCTCTTCATAGTGCGGGTTGACTGCATCGCGGAGCCAATCGAGAGCATCGCGCAGCGGCCGCCGCCATTCCTGACTCCATCCCAGCCGGCCGGAATTGCAGCCGCAATTACTGCGCCAGCGCTCAATGCCGTGAACGCAGCTCCACGACGTGTTCTCGTAAATCTGCACTTCCCATTCAGGCGGATTGTGCTCCAGAAACTCGCCGTAATTGGTGATCTTCGCCAGCCTTTTCGATTCGATGTAGTCGAGTGCGTAAGCGAGCGCCATTTCGCCGTGCTTGTGATGGTGCCCATACGTCTCTCCATCGGTCGCGATATGCATGATCTGAGGCCAGGGTCGCGATTCCGAAAACGCCCCGAGCAAACGAAACGCAAATTTTTCGCCATTGTCGAGGAGCTTCTCAAAAGCTACTGCCTGCGAGATCGGGCCATCATAAAAGAACAGATTGATGGAACGGCCGCTCTGTGTTTTCAGCAGGTAGACGCGTGTGGGGTCGATCTTCGAGCCGGTGACGTCCTGCCATGCTGCATCTCCGTCCAGCGGCCGGATCGATTTGGCCTGATGAGGGGCAAGAATAGCAAACGAAAGCCCGGCCTGAGCCATCAGCTCGAGAGACTCCAGATCGACAGCCGTCTCGGGCAACCACATGCCCTCCGGTAAGCGCCCGAACCGGCTGACAAAATCCTCGAAACCCCACCGGATTTGCGTTTTCTTGTCACGGCTGTTTGCAAGCGGCAGGATCGGGTGGCAGTATGCTTGGGCCATTGCGGACCCGTGACCCGAAAAGTTCTTCTGGCTCTGTTTGTCGGCTTCTAAAATTCCCTTGTATGTTTCCGGACCATGTTCAGCGGCCCAGGAGAGCAGAGTCGGCCCGAAGTTAAAACTGATCTTCGAGTAATTGTTAACGATGCGAGTGATGCGTTGCTGCTCGTCGAGGATTCGCGCCGCGAGATTGGGGCCATAGCACTCGGCCGAGATTCGCTCATTCCAGTCGTGATAAGGATACGCCGAATCCTGCAGCTCGATCTGCTCGAGCCAGGGATTCTCCCGCGGCGGTTGATAAAAGTGGCAGTGAATGCAAAGATATTTCATCGCGAAAGGCGTCCCGACGGGCCGCTCCACCTTCTTTTTCGCGAAAGGGGGTTCATAAACCAGACGCTTCCCGCGCAGTTTTGCGTACGTTTACTCATGCACTTACGCCGTCGGCAGCGTTATCGTGAATACCGCCCCTGTGCCCGGTTCGCGATTACCGGCCGTCACGCGCCCGGAATATCGTTTGACGATCGACGCAACGATATGGAGGCCAAGCCCCGAACGCGCCCCGCTGTTCGTTTTTGTTGAGACATTCGGACTAAACATTCGCGGTAGAAGGTCAGCCGGAATGCCCGGGCCATTATCGGAAACGACAATCGCCAACGATTCCTCTGTTTTCTGTGCCGTAATATCAATCCGGCCTGGTGTTTCGACGATCTGAGCGGCGTTCAGAAATAGATTCGCAAAAACGCGCTCCCAGTCTTTACCGGACCCGGGCAGGCGAACGTTTGACGGCACTTGGCGAACAAACCGCATCCGGGGTTTGCGCGCCACTATGCAGTAGTCGGTTACTGACTGAATAGCGTCTTCAAGAACGGACGCGAGATCCGGCGTGCGATCCGGGATCGCGCCCAGCAGCCTCTTACCTCTTGCAACGCTACGCGTGAGTGTTGCGGCCATGGGCTGCCAATGCGTGTCGGTGCTGAGCATCTCTGCAATCTCTGTAATGGTCTCGAAAACGTTGTTGAGATCGTGGATAAGGCTCTCATGCGTGAGATCGGAATCGATCGATTCTTCCATACGTGCAGTTACCGTACGATCTGGCCCAGTACGTTGTAGAACTCAGGAAAGGAAACAGATGCAGCCTCGGCGTTGCGGATCGTCGAGGGGCTGTCCGCAATCAGAGCGGCTATAGAAAACGCCATGGCTATGCGGTGATCGCCATGCGGCTCAATTTCGGAGCCGTGAAATTTCTGCTTGCCGGGAATTTCGATACTCGAATCCGTGGTGTTCACGTGAATGCGCATGCGCCTCAAGTTCTCGGCGATAGCCTCGATGCGATCCGTCTCCTTGACGCGCAGTTCTGCGGCATCGCGCACAAGCAACCCGTCGTCGCTCACTGCTCCTAAGACGCACAAAATCGGGATCTCATCGATAACTGCCGCCGTCGTTGCTCCTTGGATCGTCACGCCGCGCAGATGCGAAGTTTTCACCTGAAGGTTGCCGATCAACTCACCGTTGACCTGCTCAATGTGGAGTACCTTGATCGACGCGCCCATGCTGCGAAGCACATCGAGCAGGGCTGTTCTCGTTGGATTAAGACCAACATTCGCAAGAATGAGTTCAGCATTTGGAACGATCAGCGCGGCGGCAATGAAGAACGCAGCGGACGAGAGATCGCCTGGAACCGCCAGCGTCTTGCCGCAAAGCTTCGATCCTCCTCGGATCTTCGCCGATCGTGGCTCGGTGGTGATATCTGCCCCAAGTTCGCGCAGAGCGATTTCGCTGTGGTCACGAGTACGTACTTGTTCGCGAACGGTTGTTTCGCCCTCTGCATAGATGCCTGCAAACAATATGCAACTCTTAACCTGCGCGCTCGGCATGGGCAACTCATACTCGATGCCGCGAAGCGATGCGCCATTGATGGTGAGCGGCGGAAATCCACCATCCGTCGCAGTTATCTGCGCGCCCATCTCGGAGAGCGGCTTGAGGATGCGGCCCATGGGCCGCCTGATCAGCGAATCGTCACCTGTGATACGAGTTACGAACGGTTGTGCGGCCAGAATGCCCGAAAACATCCGAATTGTGCTGCCTGAATTTCCGGCGTACAACTCGCAAACGGGCGCGCGGAGCCCATGCAACCCCTGACCTCTGATCGCCAACACTGTGCGGCCGTCAACGATCTTGAATTCATGATCCACGCCCAGAGCCTGTATGCACGAGAGAGTGGACCGGCAGTCTGCGCCGGTTGCAAAGTTGTAGATCTCGGATTCACCCTCCGCAATGCAGGCCAGCATCGCGTAGCGGTGAGATATTGACTTGTCGCCGGGTACATTGACGATTCCGTGCACGCCGGCTGCCGGCGTGATGCTTTCGATCATCGAAATCGTATTGTAACGTTGGTCGCCGTTGAAGCTCGCCACCGACAGAGACGAGCTATTGAGCCAGCAGAAGTACCAACGGTACCTGGACTAAAGACGGCGACTTCCGGTTTGGGCACTTGCAAAGCGTGCACGGTTCGTAGCTATAATGGGCAACGGGTTGGGGGTCCGTGGCCGTTACGGACGCTTGTTCGGGACTCATGTCGACAGCTACCCAGATGATTCGACCCGGCGCGGCCGGTCAAGATGCTTACCTGGCAAGAGTCCTTTCATCGGAATCGGAAATAAGCGAGTTAGCGGATGTAGGCCAGGCACTATTGACAAAATTTGGCAGTGCCTCGCAGCCGAAATTTTTCCTTGCGTCATTATCGAAGCCTTGGGGTCCCCGAGTTGTCTCTGTGTCACAGAACGGGCGACTGCTGGGTATTGTTTACGCGAAAGAGAGAAGAGTTGCAGGTTTTCCAACCGGAACAGTGTATATCGACGCTACGGCCGGAAGTATGGTTGTCGCCGAGCCGGCGATGCGGAAAGAAGTGTTCAGGGTAGCAATCAGCAATTTGTTTCGACAGCCAGGAGTGCGCGCTCTGCGGCTTCTCATTGCCCCGAACGGTAAAGAGCGCAGCGTCATCGAAGACCTTCGGGCCTCAACGTCCGCGGATCTTGCTTTTACGCGCGCCAAACATCATTGTTCATTACCGCTGCCGCGTAGCTATGATGCGTTACTCGCCTCATTGGGTCCGCACAGCCGGCGTAATTTCCGGTATTATCGGCGTCGGTTTGAAGCTGAGGGACATAGGTACGTGGCGCAGATCGGCATTGACGACTTCCGTCGCGCAGCTCACGAATTATTGCAACATCAGGTCATCGGCGCCCGGGAGGACGGAATCAACCGTTCTCTCGCAATGCTTGCGGCCACAGAACGGCCGCTGCTTACCGGCCTACGCGGTCAAGACGGCAAATGGCTCAGCATTCTTGGTGGCTGGTATGAGGGTGATACAGCAATCGTTTTATTTCAAATGAACGATGACAAGCATCACCCCAAATCTTCGCTATCTGTTGTCATGCGGGGCTACGCAACCGAAACCCTCATTATGAAGGGTGTGCGCAGCATTATCTTCTGGGGCGGTGTTGGCGAGCCTCTGAATCAGATCGCACTCGAACTGCCCGCCTTGGGAGTGTATCTGGATAAGCGCGGTCCGGCGTGGCGCGTTTTCCGCGGCATTGTCAGCGCCTTGCGTCCTCGCACTCCAGCGGATCAGCGCCGTGTTGGATTGCGTTCGAAACTGACGTACCACGCCGACTGGATCGTCCCCCGCCGGACGGATCAGGTCGAGATCGGCTGGTCGTCAGGCTGAACCGTAATCTGCGCGCCCGCTACCGCTCTGAGGTCCCGCCTGGTTAGGCTTGGCGAATGCGACCTCCGCGGCGCCGTTGGCGTAAATAGATGACGATCGCACGCCACACTTGAATTGTCAGGCCGAGTACGGGTAATCCGTACCGGCACCAGGCGTGTTATCCTTGAGCAACATTGGGTGCATATGAGTGCGCCCACATCGATCGCTGCGACAGCTCAAAATCGTGAGCCAGACGCCCAATCTGCAGGATGCGCCCGTTATTGCTGCGCTCATTGACCACCCGCTTCTGAAACCCGAAGCGACCCTGAGCGATATAGTGCGTCTCTGCTCGGAGGCCCGCGAGTGGCAGTTTGCTTGTGTGTGTGTGAATCCATGTTGGGTCACCATTGCCGCAGCGGAACTCGAGGGTTCGCCGGTCCGTGTGTGTACGGTAATCGGCTTCCCACTGGGTGCAAACACATCACAGATTAAGCTGACGGAAGCCGAGATCGCCATATCGCAGGGCGCTCTTGAGATCGATATGGTTCAAAACATCGGGGCGCTGCGCTCGGGCGACCTCGACAAAGTGCGTAACGAGATTTCAGAGATTACTGCGCTCGCTCACTCCAGAACCGCAATCCTGAAGGTGATCCTAGAAACGAGTCTCTTAACGGATCAGGACAAAGTTGCTGCCTGCCGCGTCGCCGTCGAAGCTGGTGCAGATTTTGTCAAAACCTCAACCGGCTTTTCCAGCGGCGGAGCTACGGTCGAGGCCGTTGCGCTCATGCGGCAAGTCGTCGGACCCTCCGTCGGTGTGAAAGCGTCCGGTGGTGTGCGCACCCTCGGTGCTCTGCGCAGTGTGGTTGCGGCAGGCGCGACCCGCATCGGAACCAGCTCGGGCGTAAGCATCCTTCGCGAGCTCCGGTCAGATGAAGCCGCACGGGGAACGGCTGATTCGGCATCTATGGAAGCCGGATACTGATGGCGTCGGCGCGAAAAAGCCAGGTGCGCTTTCGCGAGCGTGCCGAGCTGCTCGACTTTCTGCTTGAGGTTAGCAGTGTCGCATCGGAAACACTGGATCTCGACAAGCTTCTATCGAGTGTTGCCGATATCATCAAGGACGTCGTCCCGCACGATCTTTTTGCCATTCTGCTGTATAACGAACGCACGCGTCGGCTGAAGATCCGCTACTCCATCGGTCATCGCGACGAGGTCGCAACAAAGCTGGCTGTCGGGCTGGGGGAGGGAATCACCGGGGCCGCTGCCGCAAGCCGCCGGCCGGTTCTTGTGAACGACGTTCGTTCGGAGCCACGCTACCTCAATGCTCTCGATGCAGTACGCGCCGAGCTGGCAGTCCCTATGCTTGTGCGCGGCAAACTCGTGGGCGTAATCGATCTGCAATCGACGCGCTTGAACGCGTTTTCCGAACAAGATCGGGCCTTACTTACTCTCATGGCCAATCGCGTCGCTGTTGCAATCGATAACGCAAGACTGTACCGGCGCGTGTTGCATCAAAACCGGACCCTGCGCGTGCTGGCGCACGTGTCTCAAGAGTTCAGCTCGATCCTCGATATCGACGAGCTGCTCACGAAGATCGCCATCACGGTTCGCGCTCTCATAAATTTC
>JAFAQG010000150.1 GCA_019246575.1 Acidobacteriaceae bacterium | reverse complement strand
CGGAAAGGCATCGATTTTGGTCCTGCGCCGAACGCGCCTGCCTACACGAGCTGGAGCGGCGCAGATTCATTCACGTCGAAGGCAGTGTCGAGCGATTTCCCAGCCCCGGCAAGCGGGTGCCTGATTCTGCCCGTGCTGCATGGACCGATCGTCGAAGGACTTTCAGTCGACTTGGAGGATGCGAAGACGGGTGCGATCGTGGCATCCGCTCCGATGCAGGACTACGACATGATCTGGGAATTCTGGCGCGTGAAGGTTCCGTCGGTGAACCGGGATTTGCGGATTGTGGTGAGAGATGAAGGGCGTGGTTGGGGTGAATGGGTGGGAGCGGCGACGCCGAGTGCTTGCCGATAGTGGTGCTACGTTCAGTTGACGGAGGTCCGTGCGGAGTTCGAGCTGTCTGGGGCTTCTCAAAGTCGGGTTGGCTGTCGTAGCAGCGCGCCAAGCCACTTTCAAAGTCATCACAGGTAGAGGCGGTCATGAGGTGACAACAAAAGCGCTCAGAACTGACGACATCGCAGAGCACCAAGGGATTATCAGTCCTGCTAATAGGGTTTCTCTGTGTTGCTCACGAACTATCAGCACTTGTCTTTCCTTGCACTTAGCTACTCGTGTGAGTGATGCTGATAAGCCCTGCTAAACGCAGACTGGGCATGGTGGTCTCTCGGCCCACTGTGACGCACGGCTGATTGCAACTACTGACCCAGAAATTGTCATCGGAAGTCGCGACCCGACGAAGCCGAGTCACGTCTTGTCCCATTCGTCGCTGCACCGGTAGGCGTGATAAACCCCGAGTTTGTGACTTTAGAGCGCTGGTACTACAAACAAGATGAGCTGGACTCAGACGGAGCAGCGTAAGCTTGCATCTCCATCCGAATTGACCTACCGAGGCCGTCGAGATCACCGTACAGGCTTTTACTCGTTATGTTCATCTTCTTTAAGAGACTAAAGAGTCCTGTGTACAGCGCATTCGCGATCCGATATTTGCAAACGCTAACGCCTTCGTAGATCGGTAACTCAAGTACTTGCTCAATACGCAGATTGTGGTTAGCTGAAAGGAGAAACGACCCAGCTTGGCGATCTAGTCTTGCATTCATCTCTATTGGTTCAGTAACCCATGCTATCTGGTAATTGAAACGACTGACAATTTTTTCGAAAAGTTCATCTCTTTTTTCATAAAGGCTAACGCTTGTTTCACTAAAAGTAGCATCCTGGGATTCGAGGTACTTGGTAGACCGATCCATCAACTTGCGATAATCCAGTGCATAAACCGCGAAGTCATCGGTCGAATGATTACTGTAGGATTCGAGGGCAAAATACAACGCGACGTAGGGGCTCTCTGTAAAATCCAAGAGTCGTGTCGGAACCCCGTAATGTTGCATCGCGGAGAGCCAAGCCAACGTTGTGCGGGGCGAATGGTTATCCCTATTGTAGAGATGGAGCTTGGACTTAAATTGCCCTAACGAATACTGTTCAAAGCGGTGCGCCCCATCTCGCGACCACGAGCCCCCCAATAGTCGTTCGAGGGTGGATGTAAGAGTCCAGGCAGCATTAGCTTGGCCGCGATATATGTAATGATTCCCAAGTCCATTTAGGTGCTTGGTTAACTCCTCAACAGAATATATCTCAATCTGTTCAATCATTGCGAATATGGTCGTATAGATTGCTCAACTCTCGTACGACTCGAGCAGTGTCATGTTGCGCCTCATCGTAACTTCTTTTGATTGCGTTTCCACGTAGGTTAATTGTCAGAGGCTTCTCGCTCTTACTCTTGACAATCATTGCTGTTGCCTCATTGCCCGTAGCCGCTGTGCTACGACTAACTTCCAAAAGCGTATCTTTGTCGAGATCGCGACCAACTAGCTGTGCTTTCCCCTTTTCGCCGTTCGCCGCTGAAATTAGTGCTGATAATGGCTTCTGGAAGTAAGCATCCGCGTCAAATGGATTCGGCCCGTGGAAGGTTGCGGCGAAGCGTGTAATGCGATAAGCAGTGCGAATTGCTTCCATAAAGCCGTGTGGGTCGGGGATAGGCGCAATCTCGACGACTATTTTGCGAGTCCTGACGACTCTTGTCGTTGACAACAATTGCTGTAGGCGCTTGGCAATTCCTTTTGAAGTTTTTGCCAGTGACGTCTTCTTTGCGATGCCAACAATACCGCGTCGCGCATCAAATACGCAATGTGTATAAGGGCTCGTGGATTGCTCCTCTTCTAGGAAATTTCCGGAACTTTCATCAAACTTTTCAACACTCGCCTTTGTTGTGCGACCAAACGCGAAGTACCCCTCGTTATCTGAAAAGCGTTGTAGGTTACCGATGTGCCAGGTTTGTCCCGCACGTAAATGTGCAGACGGCCTTACCTGCACAGACGATAGAAAAATCTGGGTTGAACTCAGGTCATGATCAAGTAAAGATTGTTGCCGTGGTTTGATGAAATTTACGCGAAAAAGGCTGTACTCAATTCCTGCCATTTCCCGTTTCCTGAATTAAGAAGAAGCCTCAATCGCGGCAAGCCCCTGCAGCATAAAACATTCAATATACGCTATGTTTTCGGATGGCGTATCATACTACGGTTTAATCATCGCGTCAGCCGCTCTCATACGGGCTCACCCGTAAGTGCCGGTATGGCAACGAGTGCGGTACCGTCGCTCGGACTGTACCGGCCAGCGATCTCCAGTGGGCGTTCGAACGACATGGACTTAGGTTGGAAGTCGCTAGCGCCAAGCGCCCTCACTGTGGCGCGCCGTTCATCTCGTTCCGGGGTCTCTAAGGTTTCCAAGCTGACAGCGTCTAGCGGGATTTATTTAGTGGGCCCTGAAGGATTTGAACCTTCGACCAAAGGATTATGAGTCC
>JAFAQG010000146.1 GCA_019246575.1 Acidobacteriaceae bacterium | reverse complement strand
GGAAAGGACTTCACCGCCAGGGGTGGAGATTTTGAGATGGTGCAGCTCTTGATGAACCTGCCCGCTGCCGCTAAGATGTCGAAGCCGGCTTATCAGGGCATCTGAGCGCACAAATTCCGCGCGTGGAACTAGGTACAGCGGCGTACGCGCGCGTGATTGCCGGTGAGCTGAACGGCATGAAAGGCCCAGCAGGAACGTTCACGCCCGTGAATGTCTTCGATGTGCGGCTCGAAGCACGCGGCCGGAGCGAGCTGAGGTTGCCAGCCGGCCAGAACGCGGCGATTGTGCTGCTGCGGGGGCGATGTGGTCGTGAACGGATCGACGGCGTTAAAAGGCGAAGCAAAAATTGCGCCGCTTAGTGGGTCAGGCGAAAACATTGCGCTCGAAGCAAAAGCAGAATCCCTGGTTTTGGTCCTAAGTGGCGAGCCCATAAACGAACCGATCGCCAGCTATGGGCCGTTCGTGATGAACACTGAGGCCGAACTGCGGCAAGCGTTCGCAGATTATCGAGCCGGCCGGATGGGGCACGTGCACTGACGCGGCGCTCACCGGAGTTGTAAGGAAGGAAGGAGGTATGGGGTGGAACCTGGACACACGGCCTGCGACTCGGGCCGCGAGAGCTTGGGCGATCATTTCCAAAACTGCGCTTGTGATCGCTATATTTCTGATGCTATTAGCGTCCGCAGGTGCTCTATATCAGCGCTTAGGTACATGGCGGGATGCAAGGCGGTTTCACCAGCAGGGGAAGTATGTTCAAGCCGGTCATCTGAAGCTGAACTTGGATTGCACGGGTAAACGCGATTCGCCGCGATCTCCTGTCGTCGTGCTCGACAGCGGATTAGGCGTTCCGGCGCTTGGCTGGATTCTGGTTCAGCCGGAGGTCGCAAAATTCGCTCGGGTGTGCTCGTACGACCGCGCCGGCTACGGCTGGAGCGACCCAGGGCTGGAGCCACGCACGAGCGTCCGCATCGCGAAGGAATTGAAATCCTTACTCGACAAAGCGGGAGAACACGCGCCCTACGTTATGGTTGGCCACTCCTTCGGTGGATTCAATGTGCGTATCTTCACGAGCCTCTTCCCAGCGGATGTGGCCGGCCTCGTGCTCGTTGAAGGCTCTCACGAGGACGAGGACCGACGCATGGCGGAATTATTGCCGGCGTCCGTAATAAAGCGAGAGGAGAAGGTCGACCAGTGGAATGAAAGAAAAGACCGGTTTCTGAAGCCGCTGCGTTTTTGGCTTGGGATTCGACGGCTGGAAGTACAGACTGGGTGGGGCACTCCGGACTACGGAGTCTTGCAATCGCGACGGCTGCCGCAAGAACTTCGAGAGGAGCTTTTGTTCCTGCGCCAGCAAGCAAAATTTCAGAATGCGGTCGCCGGCGAAGCCAAAGCTTTCGTCGAAACTGTTGCGGAGATTCGGAAGGCCGGAGCTCTCGGAGATCGTCCGCTGATTGTCCTTACGGCCGGCAATCCTCTCGATCCGGATCCCATTCTTACGAGAGATCAGCAAGAGAAGCTGACGAACTTGTGGATTCACGTTCTACAAGCCGAGGAGGCACATCTCTCAGGGCGTGGGAAACAAATCGTCGTGGCGGACAGCGGTCACATGGTTCCGTTTGACCGGCCCGATGCGGTTGTTTCCGCCATTCACGAAGTTTGGTCCGCCGCTAAGCACTGACGCGCTATATCCGGATTTGCACACCCATGCGAATGATTGGAACTGTGAAGTCACGGTTGATGGCGATGACGGGGATGATAGCTGGTCAGTGGCCGCCTCTTGCCGCGGACTGAGGAACTCGGCCGGCTTGGATCGAACTGTTCTTACGCTGCTATACTCATCTCGATCAGAAGGGATCACGAGCGGTTGCTTCTTCACATTGTGCGAAGCAGAGAAACAGTTACCCCAAGTGGAGCGGCTAGTCCAAACCTGCATCGAGTCGAAGCGCAATTACGATAGCGCCAACGCCGAACTCACGGCGCTCGCACAGCGCATCTCCCTTTCGGGAGGTTTGCAGGTCCCGCAGAACCAAGTCAAACAGGTCCGGGATCGGAAGGATAAATCGGCGCGCAGCCTCAAATGCGCCATCGACGCTCCCTTCGTTGCTGTCCTACTCATCCATGTCAAGGTCAAGTTCTTCGGTTATTCTGACAACCGGCTTTGGCTCGTTCTGATCTTTGCGACATTACTCTGGGCCTTTGCCATCGCGGTGTACACGTTCTATTTGACTTTTTCCTTAAGTGCCCTCGGTGCGGCTGGCGCTTCGGTTCCGGCGAGAAATGTGGGTCTTGCAACTTGCCCAGGCACCGTGATGTCACGTCCTGGGCTGAATGACCGGATCAGCAGAGCTGTTGTGAGGTCGAATTGCCCTTTTGAATTGTGTCCTCGATGAAAGACGATGCGGCCCTCCCGAGCCGCGGATCGGAGAGGAGATACCAAATGGTCGTGTGCGTGTCGGCTTTTGGCGATCTTTAGGGAAATGGTCCTCGAACGGAGGACCATTTTAGGACCATAATAACGGTTCTTTACCGCTCCAAAAGGCCTTTTGAGTGCCACTCGTGCCTTTTTTTCTGTTACTTATCAACGCCCGCCGAACTCATAACCCAAAGGTCGCAAGTTCAAATCTTGCCCCCGCAACCAACCCTTTGGCATTGAAACCGAGTTTCACCTAACTCCCCGTGGTTTCCACGTGCGAGCCAGCCTGCACTGGCTGCGATCTGCGGAGCGTTGTGACCCGGCAGCACGTCGTGCTCAGGATTTCAAAACCAGGATGACAGGAGAAAAGCGTTCTCGGCGCATGTACGCGCTTACACATCCGCGACAAGCGCCCGCCGTTCGCGCCATTTACGGAATAACCAGCGCGCAGGCAAAACTGCAATTGCAAGCGCGATGAGTAAAGCAGGGCCGGTCGAAAGGAGAAAGGCGATGCTCGCGACCACGCCGTCAATCACATTTCTGTAGCCCTCGACAGCGGCATTGCGGAGACGAGTGCGCGTGCTCGTGTCAGTTCCCTCGAGTGGCGCTTTATATTCTTCCGAGACGCTCAGATTCACGGTTGCGAAGGCGATCTGGTTTGAAAGCACTTTCTGTTCCGCCTCTGTCCTGTCGATTTCGCCTCTCGTGCGGTCGACGGCTTCCTCCACCTGGAGGACGTCGGAAAGACGTCCGGTGCGCTCGCGCAGGATTTGCAGTAATCGCGTCTCCGTGGTTCGCAAATTGGAGAGGCGAGCATTGATATCGACGTAACGCTGCGTCACGTCTTCGCCGCGCTGCGATTCCTCATCGATGTGGCCGAGACGCTTCAATTCCTGTAGCACGGCGTCGAGTTGTGCTTCCGGGACGCGGAGTGTCGCACTGAAGGAGCGGGCCGCTCCCGCGGGCGTGTTGAATTCGAGTTGTGCAACGTAGCCTTGGTGCAGGCGAGTCATGCGGTCGATTTCGGCCCGTGTGCGGTCAAAGTTATTGGCAGTGATGCGGACTTCAGCTGTTCGCACGATGAGGGGGCCGGACGATCCAGCCTGTTGTTGACCGGGAGGCGGCGGGGGTGGCGGCGCAGGGCCGTTTCCTCCAATGATGCCGCCGATGACACCGCCGGCAACTCCGGGCTCCATACGCTGGCTGGCCTGAGGACCGTACATTGCCGTTTGCAAACCGTTGAGGCTTGTGTGTTCCCGCAGATCGCTCGCGGTTTTCAGAGACTTGGGCCCGCCGAATCGCCCAGGGATCGCGATAACGAGGAACAGCACCGCTGCTGCGCTTGCAATCAACAGCGCGGGCCGCTTCCAGAAAACTACATTTCGCGTCTTGCGAACCGGAACCGGTTTGGTTTTGACGGGCAGTTCCGATGTGCCCGGCTCTACCTGCCACTCCAGCATTCTGAGCGACACGTCTTGAAGATCAGCGGCCAGGCGCTGGCAGTCGCGGCATTGCTCGATGTGCTGGGCGGCAGCGACGCCACGTTCGGGCGGCAACTCGCCGTCGAGGTAAGCCATGATCTCTTGTTGTGAAAAGGAATGAATCGCAGTCGGCATTTCTTATCTCCTGCTGGCCGGGCGCTGCTCGGAACCGGGCTCGAGAAGGCTCTTGAGTGCGAGCCGAGCGCGAAAGAGCCGGGAGCGAACCGTGTTCACGGGAATGTGCAAGAGCGCTGCGATCTCGGCGTAGCTCAGTTGTTCGTATTCGCGCAGCATAATGACTTCTCGATCGGTTGCGTCCAACTTGTCCAGGGCCTCGCGTATGTGGTGATGCGAATCCGAAGCGTCGAGCACTGGAATTTCAGCGGTACCGATAACAGGTTCGTGTTTTGCGCTCTTGCGGCGATCTCCGGCCAGGATTTTCAGCGCGATTCCGTAGAGATAAGTGCGGAACAGCGCTCGCGGCTGGTATCGCTCGACGCCCTTCATGACAGCAATCCAGGTTTCCTGGCTGAGATCGTTCGCGCGCTCCTTGTCGCGAAGCCGGCGGCGGAAGAAGCCGTACAGGGGATCCCGATACCGTGCAAACAACTCTTCGAGCGATTGCTGCGATCCTGCGTGAAATTGGAGCATAAGAGCTTCGTCGCTGAGCATCACCCGTGTAGCTGCCTCCTGTGCCGCGCCGACATCTGCTAAGTGTGTAATGGCTTCGAGCGGGCACAAAGTTCCCGGTCTGGAGCGATATGCAGATCGCCAGGTGGACCAGACGGCGGTTCGTGACCGTCTGCGTCGCGTTTAGCCTTATTCGAAGCCGAATCGCTCAAACACGGCGTGGCCGGCGGCGCTGGTGAGGAATTGCAAGAAGGCCCGGGCTGCAGCCCGGTTCGCGCTGGCCGAGATGATGCCCGCCTTCTGAATGATG
>JAFAQG010000131.1 GCA_019246575.1 Acidobacteriaceae bacterium | reverse complement strand
CCATAGCTGATCTCGATCGCTCGCCCACGGTCGCAGCGAAGCATCTCGCCGAAGCGGTGCAATGCCGGAATTTGGACCGGAATTACTGGAACTGAGTTCGCAGTTAGACTCGCCCGAGAAAAAAGGCGCCAGCAGCTACTGACGCCTCTGAACACCGGCAAAGCGAAGAGCAACGACTTAGTACTGCGGCGGGGCCTCGCGACGATCGGTACCGTTCTCGTGACTGTAATAGTCGCTGTGGTAGTGGTGGCCGTCACGGTCGTAGCCGTAATCGCGCGAGTTTCGTCCTAACTGGAACGGCTGCTCCAAGCGAAACGTCAGCACGGACTCGGCAGGGACGCGCACCGCTCGCCCTCGAGTCATGGTCTGCGCTCCTGCTCCCGCGCCTGCACCGGCAAGCGCTCCGATTGCTGCTCCTTTTCCACCACCAGCTATGGCCCCGATGATACTGCCAAGTGCAGCGCCGCTCCCGACATACTCGCCCGTTCGCTTGTTCTTTCCAAGTCCCGCGCGAGCCTTGTCATAGGCTTCCGCCGAAACCATGTAGCGGCGGCCGTTCACAGTAATGGATTCCACGTCCACAGCCATCTCGTTTTCGTTCAGATTGTTTACAATCAGTTCCGCAGTCGCGCCGCGCGGGATGATCACTGTTCCACTCGAATTCGTCACGTTTTCATCCACGCGCCCCGTGTATATGCGGCCATCGCTGCGGTCGCGTACATCTATCGCTTCGTTGGTGCGGACCCGAATTTGCGTGCCCGCGGGAATGCTATTGGCGTAATTTCCGTTTTGAGAATCGCGGTAATCCCGATCTCGTGAATCCTGGTAACCGCGGGAGTCCTCTCCTCGGTCCGATGGAGGATAGTTCTGTCCAAAAGCCGGAACAAGCACGCCCAGAGAAAGTGCAAGCAAAGCCATACGGTTCATGTGGGTTCACTCCTCACGGCTGGGTTTCGTGCACTCGGATAGCCAAACGTACAAGCCTCGACGACGGAATTTTGCCCTATAATCACGCACTTAGCAGACCGCGCATACGGCCCAGGCGAAACCGCAGTTCCACCGGGCAATAATCGCGCAGGCGCGTGAAAATTTTCCCTAGCGGTGGTTCCTACGAGCTCGGATTGTCGCCGCCTTCCGTCGTAATCAGGCCCTCTTTTTGGGCGGCGTCCTTGATGGTGCGGCCGGCCTCTTCCGTGACGCGCTTCACCTTCTCGGAAGCCTGCTGTGCAACCGACTTAGCCTGCTCCACCAGGCGATCGCGCGTTTCTCCCATGTACTCATCTTCCACACGTGTGCCGGGCAGCGTCAGCCCGACAATTGCGCCGGCCGCCAAAGCCGCAATCCCGAGCGCGATCGGGTTTTCCTCGAGCGTGCTCTTGAAGCGGTCGGTCGCAACCCGTGCACTCTGGCGAGCTTGATCGCCGACATAATTCAATTTTTCGCGTGTCGTGTCCGCCGCGCTCGCAGCTGCGTCGCGCACGCCAGTTGCTGCCGAGCTGAGTGCACTCGTCGCAGTTTCAGCCGCTCCCCTCGCGCTTTCCGCGACACCGGTAGCCATGTCCCGAGCCCGATCCGCCAGTGATGATCCACTCCGAGTTGCATCGTCAATCTCCGGGGCGCCATACACGTTTGACCCAAAAGCCGGTCCTGGTCCGTATGCTGAGGGCCCGCCTTTGCGCCTGTTCATGGCAAGCATTCCAATTCCGATCCCGATGAGTGCAAATGGCATCGGGTTATCGCGGATGTACTGAGCAACGGACGAGCTTGTATCCTTCACCGCTGTTCCGGCGCGCCCCGCGACATCGCTTACTGTTTCACTTACGTTCGACACAAGTTTTTCCGCCTTCCCAATCGTCGCTTCTCTCACTGCAGTCTTCGCACTGTCATACGCTTCGGCCGCTTTCTCCTTGAGTTGATCTTTCACACGCTCCGCCAAACGCGAAGGTTCTAGTTTGTCCTGGAGGGCGTCAATCGTGTCGCTCAAGTCCGCGCGAGTCTGCTCGATACCGGAGCGAATTTGGGCCGCTTCAGCCGTGTCCTCGCCGGTCTCGGACTGCGATCGTGTCGATGTCGGCTCCAGCGCCGGATCGGCGACATCGCGTCCGGATTTCACTTTACTTGTTCTTTCGCCCATTGTGCGTCCTCCTTCAATGTCTCTACTGTTTGCCGCGGCGTCAGCTCCGTTGTTTTCAGCGCATGTAAAGCCCTGGATATGAGCACGCCGGCGACAATGCCCACTACTACCGCTACTACCAGCGCTGCCAGCCACCAAGCCATCACATTTGCCAACAAGATGACTACGCAGGCCAGCAAGACCAAAAGGGCGGCGTAGGCGACTGCTCCTCCGATCACCAGATATCCGATATTTGTGCCGATTCGGCTTGCCTTTTGGCTAAATTCGACCTTCGCCAGCGCAATTTCCTGGCGAATCAAGAGCCCAACTTCGTTCGTGAGGTCCGAAAATAACTCACCGATAGAACGGTCCTGTTTGTCAGGCATGTGTCACCCCCGACGCGTCACAGCCCGGTTCCCAGATCGGTATCGCCGCGCGGAACACTTCTGCCCCGTCTGCGTGTGCCGGCCTGCCCGCCCGTGCTCGCAGGCGGAAGTGCCCGCCGTGGATCCGGCATGGTAGCGAGTGCATCCGGTATCGGCCGCGAACTTTTAAGGAACCGGCTCGTAATAAGACCGAGCACAAACGCGCCGCCCAGAAATACGGTGGGAGAGCGCCGCGCGAGGTCCTCCGCGTCATTCACAATGTGGCGCAGTTCACGTCCGTGTAAGTAGTTGGCGACTCGGTCCACCTGCTCGGCGATGGCGTGGCCCATCTCGGCCGCGTATTGCGCAACAGGCCCTTGTTCTTCGCTACGCAGGTTGTCGCCCATGCTCCGGAACGCATGTGCTACCGTTTGAAATCCAGACGCGAGCGTATGCCGTTGCTGGTCGGCACGCGAGGTGGCCTCGTCCTGCGCCTGGTCAATGACTCGAGAAACAGTTTCTTTTGCTTGCGCCGCGGCTTGCTTCGCGGAACCGGCCATGGCGCTGACGGTCGATGAGGCCTGTGGTTCCGCCCCAGCCGCATCCGTCGCAGAGCTGTCGCTTGTCAATTCGTCGTCGTCCGTGCTGCCGGCCGCATCTTCTGCTTTCGTCCTTTTCGCCATATTCCTAGGACGCCGGCACGCAAGGGACGTTTCCCCGCGGCGCTTGCACCACTATGAGCAATGCACCAGTAACGTACTGTTCCTTTTACGATGTAACTGAATGGACTGCTATGCCGTGAGCTGGCAAAGTGAATACTTTGAGTTTCCGTGCTGCCGAAAATTCGGCCGGAACCAAGTTATTCGCGGTTATTAGCTAGCGGAAATTCGAAATACAAAATATCCTGACCGGACGGCGTCTCGCGCAACCCGTTCAAGTACAGCTTGTCTCCGCGTTCGGGTTTCGCCTCGAAATAGAAAAATCCGCTTGCCGAATCGCCCGGCGGCAACATTTTCGCGGCGAACGCCCGGCTCACGATTTCAGGACCCGTGAGCGGATTTCTCTTTCTCGGTAACGGCACCGGCATCGGAACCTGCGTACCCTGTCCGCGGCGCGGATTTCCTAAGAACGGGATATCTTCCGGATTCACTGCCGGGGCGTGCCGGCCGTCTGCTGCAACCAAATTCACTTCCATATCGCGCAGGTCCAGTGTCTTGCTTCTATCGTTCTCGATTACTACAAGCACGGGCAGCACGCCGTATTTGAGCAGATCGGTCTTTTTCCCGAACGCCTGCGCTATAAGCTCCGGCTTGTCATAGGCCTTGGCGCCAATTGTCACCTGATCCGAGCTTTGATGCGCGTACTCAGCCGCACGGCCGGCTTTGAAATCCGCCGAACTCCGCGCGGCCGCAATCGCCCCCAATGCGGCAATGAAAGCTATACTCGAAGTCACGAGCCGAGTTCTTCGAATCACGCCCGCTCTTCTCCTCTACCGGTTACTCCAGCTTGTCTCGTTCCCATTTGTTTTTTTGTACATCATGGCGCGGCTGGCATTTCGCCGCGCATACTGGTCCCACTTCGGCGAGCGGCTTGGATTTCTCCCTCGAACGTTTTCTCGGACGAAATCGGGCTGCATCTGGTTGCACGCTGTATCGGCGGGCGAAGTCATTTCCGCGGTACCGCTGATCCAACAGCTTCGGGCCGATCAGCCGCGCATTCCGATTTACCTGTCAACTTCCACCCTAGCGGGCCGCCGCGCTGCAGAGCATCGCCTCATGGCCCAAGTGGACGGCATATTCTACGCACCGTATGATTACGTCTCATGCGTTCGCCGCGTCCTGCGGCGAATCCGGCCCGCGCTGCTGCTTATTCTCGAAACGGAAATTTGGCCAAATCTATTCAACGAGGCGAAGCGGTGTGGCGTTGGTCTCGCCATCGTTAATGCACGCATCTCGGATCGCAGTTGGCCTCGTTATCGGCGCGCTCGGCGCTTCTTTGGCGGTATTCTCTGCTTGCCCGATTTAGTCATGGTTCAGAGCGCGACCGACCGCTCCCGTTTCGCGGAGCTCGGCGCAACGGAGTCAAAACTCTACGCGCTAGGCAATCTGAAATACGATGCCGCCATCCTGAGGCGTGAAACAACTCACATCCCCACCTTCGGAGCACAGCACATTTGGATTGCTGCTAGTACTGTTGGTCCTAACGAGCGCGGTAGCTCCGTGCGGCACACGATCGATGAAGACCAGTTCGTCATCGCCGGTTTCCAAAACTTAGCAGCTGAATTTCCAGGACTGTTACTCATCCTTGCGCCACGCCAGCCGGACCGTTTCGATGAAGTGGTTATCAAGCTGAAGAACGCCGGCGTCCCATTCCTTCGCCGCACCGAGCTGAGGCTCGAAGGTGCGGACGCGCTACAGCTCCCCA
>JAFAQG010000029.1 GCA_019246575.1 Acidobacteriaceae bacterium | reverse complement strand
CCGGTACCGCGACTTACGAAAGAGCGGTCGAGGTCCCCGATTCAATGACTCACGCCGATTCGAAGGTCGTCCTCGACTTCGGCCCCGGCACTCCGGTCGAACCGCCCGCTCCTGGCGCACCGGGCATGCGCGCCCTCTTAGAAAGCCCCCTACGCGAAGCGGCCGTCGTTTACATCAACGGCCAACGAGCAGGAAGCGTATGGCATCCACCCTATGAGCTCGAAGTCGGCCATCTGCTGCGTCCGGGCGAGAACCGGTTCCGCATCGTGGTCGGGAATCTCGCGATCAACGAAATCGCCGGCAAGGCTCTGCCAAATTACAGGCTTCTGAATCTCCGCTACGACGAGCGCTTTCAACCGCAAGGATTCGAAAACATCCAGCCGCTGCCCTCCGGCATTCTTGGTCCGCTCCGGTTAGTTCAACGATGAGACTTGTTCAAGCTGTAACAGTTAGCTTGCTCGCGTGCACCCAAGTGTTCGCGAGCACCGCTTATCGCCGCATCTTTGTCGAAAAATCTGCGCATCCGGCAATTCATTCAGCCGCGAAAATTCTCGCGCATAAGTTGCAATTGCCGGACCGCAACATAGAATCCGTCGCGAAGCTCCCGTCACCGCGCGAAGGCGACATTCTGCTGACCGTCGATCCGCATGCCGCCCAGAACGACGGCTACAGAATCACCTTCGAGAACAATTCGGCGGTGGTGGCGGGCGCGCGGCCGCGATCGTTGCTGTACGCCGCCGGCGATGTCCGGCTCTGGAGCGAGAATACCTCCGGCACGTTTCTACGCCAGCCGAGCTTCGCTATGCGCATCGGCCAATACGACTCGAACCGCACGGTCGCAGAATACGTCGCCGAGCTGGGCGTCAACGGCCTCATTCTGCCGCAGAACGGCGCTGTTGTCACGCTGAAAGACGCGCTGCCAGAGGTCTTTAAGCAGCTAGACGCGGCCGACAAGGCGCGCCTCGAGAGAGGGCGCGAGGCCTCTTACAAACGCAATCACGATTTTGCGCGAGAGTGCCGCGATGCTGATGTCCCGTTCTACTCCTTCCTCTACGGCAACGATGTCACGCGCTGCTCGAAGCCGCTCTACGAGGCAGGCCTGAAAGTCTATCCGTCGATGAAAGGCACCCGGCCCCGCACTCGTGGGAAAAGGGCTATCTGTGCCCGTCGGATCCGAACACCTGGAAATTTGTTCGCGCGTACGTTCAAGACTTCATGGATCAGATGGGAGCCGATGGGCTTTACGCGACCTTTTGGGATGCGTATGGAATCTACTGCCATGACGATCGCTGCCGGCGCGATGGACTGGATCATTTCTCGAACGAAATCTACGAAAACGTCAAGGCTTATTACGACGTCGTCCATGCGGCGGGCAAAAAGCTCGTCGTTCGAACGTGGTCTTCCGGCTCGCCGCACTGGCTCGGCGATCAATATGTCCATGCTTCGGGGTATGGCAGCTTCGGCGGTGCCGGCGAAGAGCTCTGGGGCCGAGTCTTTCGCGATCTGCCCGCCGATATCGTGATCCAAAGCAAGGCTTATTACGCAGATTGCCAGCCCGACCCGCGCTGCGATCCGCTCATTGGAAAAGCAAAGCCCCATCCTGAGATCGTGGAAGCCGGGCTTGAGGCCCACCTGCACAAATGCAGTCTGCATGGCTGAATTTGATGTATAGATAGCGGAAAAGCCGGGATCGACGCCGATATTGGAAACAATCATCGCCAAATCGCGATCGGGAATTGTGCGCCGAATCAGATCCTCGAGGCGGGCGACGTCGGTTTCGGTATCGACCAGCTTTAAGCCTGAAGGAGCCTTGACATTGATCACAAATCGGCCGGCATCGGTTCGGGGAAAAACGACAGTTCGAGTTGCGGAAATAGCAACATGCTCGCTGCGAAACCGATCGCAAAAACGACAAGCCAGGCAACCGGCCGAGCCAGCACGTTGCCGACGAGCCTGTCGTATAGTCCGAGGAACCGGCCGAAGCCGTGGTTGAATGCCGCATTAAAGCGTTGGCCGATGCCGCGAGAACGTGGTCCCTCGTGCGAAGAGCTCTGCGCGCCTGCATGTTTCAGGAACCGGGCGCAGAAAAGAGGCACAACGGTCATCGCCACGAAATACGAGGCAAACAGCGACAGCACAACTGCAATCGCCAGCGATGAAAACAGAAACTTGCTAACGCCGTAAACGAGAGTCACGGGGAAAAACACGACGACCGTGGTCCAGCGTGGCGGCGAGTACAGGCAAAGCCACCTCCCTGCCGCCTTTTTCCGCGGCGACGGCAGGAGGATCGCCCATTTCAAGGTGCCGATAAATGTTTTCAAGCACCACCACAGAGCTTCGATCAGGCGGGATAACGCCAGCGCAAGCCCGCCAAGCACCAAGCGACGGGTTCGGCACATCGACTTCGGTCTCCATGGTTCGCGTGGATGCCTGGATGCTGTCGGCAAAGCGTGCCACTCGTCCCGGAAATGTTTTTGTTAGCGAAGACACCCGGACGTCTACCATTTCGCGCGGCGTGCACGCGAGAGACAGCCGACTCCGGCACGGGCAAAATCAGCCTGAGCAAGTTGTTTTGCGAAAGCTGAAGGATGGGCATCGCTTGCGTCTGCGAACCGGTCGGCCCGGCAGACGCCGCTTGACGACGTCATCGATGCGCAAATGGTTCGCCTGCGCCGAAAGATCGACGGGCAGTTCGAGCCGAAGCTCCTGCAAACCGTAAGGGGTGTGGCCCTCGTTCTGCGCGAGGGAGAGGAAGCATGATGCGCTTCGGACCGCGGCATCTTCGGACGCGTCTGACGCTTTGGTACGTATCCGGCCTTGCGGTGCTGCTGCTGCTCGCCTGGGCCGCGATGTGTAGTTTCTTTTTCCTTCCAATCGCGCCGCGAGCTCGGCCACTTCTCTATTCAGGAAATCGAAACAGTCGAAGGGCTTCTCTTTTTCACGCCTCAGGGACAGTTGCGATTGAAAGAGGATTACCACAACCATCCACAATCGAAAGATGTCATTGAGCGGTTTTTAGAAGTGCGTAGCGCGAGCGGGCGCGTCCTATATCGAAACGACAGACTCGGAGATCGCGCCTTCGATGGGCGGCCGTTTCCGCGGGAGGGCGTCGGCGGCTATTCGGAGCGGTCCGCCCGTTTACCCGATG
>JAFAQG010000822.1 GCA_019246575.1 Acidobacteriaceae bacterium | reverse complement strand
GTCGAATGTGAAACATTTACCAGAACCGGCACACGGCTGCGGCGCAGACCCATGGTGACGACGTGCATACGTTGCTCGAGGTCGAAGTGGACGAACTCGCCCGTGGAGCCAAAAAAGACGAGGCCATCGACGTGCGCCGAGGAAACTTTATCCAAGTACTCGAGGAAAGCTGCGGTATCGGCTTCGATGGAATCGGGACGGCGGGGTGTGAGCAGGGCGGCATAGACGCCGCTCGCTGGAGTCGATGAGTTGTTCTTCGACATGCGTGAGGGAATGCCGTTCCGAAATGACTTTAAGATTCTACAGCGGGTGGGATGCGCGGATAAGGATTCATCGAAGGTTAATTTGCCCGGTGTTATGTTTGCAAAACCGGAGATCTGCGTCCTGAGGACCAGGCGATCGCCGGAGTTGGAGTTTCCGTGCTATCAGAGGCCACCCGCAAAGCCAAGATTAAAGCCGTCATCCGCGTTGCCAGCGGCAACTTTCTGGAGATGTACGACTTCATGGTGTTCGGCTATTACGCGGCGGCCATAGGCGCGACGTTCTATCCGGGCAAGACGGCGTTTTCGTCGTTGATGTCCGCGCTCGTGACGTATTGGGTGGGATTCCTGATGCGGCCGCTCGGCGCAATCGTGCTGGGCGCTTACATTGATAAGCATGGCCGGCGCAAGGGTCTGATTGTAACACTCGCGCTGATGTCAATTGGTACGTTGTCGATTGCGATAATGCCAGGTTACGCGGTGATCGGCGTACTGGCTCCTCTGCTGGTTGTCGCAGGCAGGCTGATTCAAGGTTTTTCCGCAGGCGTGGAATTGGGCGGTGTGTCGGTATATCTTGCCGAGATCGCCACGCCCGGTCACAAAGGATTCTATGTCAGCTGGCAATCGGCGAGCCAGCAGTTTGCGGTGATACTGGCGGCGCTGATCGGGGTCACGCTCAGTGCGCAGCTCACGCAGGCACAGATGGATGCATGGGGCTGGCGCGTGCCTTTGCTGGTGGGGTGCGCCATCATACCGGTGTTGTTCATCATCCGGCGGTCGCTGGCAGAGACAGAGGAATTCGCGGCGCGCAAGCATCATCCGACGGTGCCGGAAATTTTGAGCTCACTGGCGCAGAACTGGAAGGTGGTCACTGTGGGAATGATGCTGGTGACCATGACTACCGTCACCTTCTACCTCATCACTGCAAATACACCGACGTTCGGAAAACTGCTTCATCTCTCAGCCAAGGCCAGCCTCATCGTTACGCTCTGTGTCGGGATCTCGAATCTGATCTGGCTGCCGATTATGGGTGCTCTCTCGGATCGCATCGGGCGCAGGCCGTTGTTGTTCGCTTGTACGGTGGCGACGCTTGTGACGGGATATCCCATCATGGCGTGGCTTGCGAGCAGTCCGTCATTCACGAAATTGCTGGTCGTTCAACTCTGGTTTTCATTTATCTTCGGAAGCTACAACGGCGCCATGGTGGTGTTTCTGACAGAGCTGGTTCCGGCGAAAGTGCGCGCTTCCGGCTTCTCGATCGCGTACAGCTTGGCTACCGCGATATTCGGTGGTTCAACTCCGTACATTTGCACCAAGCTGATCGCGAAGACGGGAAACGACGCCATGCCGGGATTATGGGTTTCGTTCGCAGCACTGTGTGGACTTATTGCAACGATTCTGACCCGGAGCGTGAAAAGCGAAGCCTACGACTTAGAGGAGGCGGCAACGGGAACGCAGGCGCCTCCACGCGTGTCGTATGCGTCGGGAGAGCCTCGCTAGTCACGGAAATCGGGCTCTTTGAGCCGCCAAGAGCGTTGAAGAAGCCGTCTGGACGGGGTTTCGGGGCCGACGGTGCGAAAAAAATGCGGAAAAAACGCATATTTTCGCTGTTTTCGCTTTACAAGCAATGTCGACTCCCCGTATGATCGTGGTGGACGAAAGAGCTCGAAACATTTTAGCGCCGTTCTGTTTTAGGCGCGCGGTACGGCGCAGATGTGAATGCGGAGTTCTCTCTCGAAAACGCGTAACTAGGAGGCTTGGATGGCTGAAGGAAAGAGAATGACACAGACCGCGATCATCAGAGAACTCGCGGAGACAACGGGCGTGAACAGCAGAGTGGCGAAGCAGTTTGTTGAGTCGCTCGCTGAACTCGCAGTTCGTGAGACGAAAAAGAACGGCGTATTTGTGCTGCCCGGCATCGGACGGCTGGTGCGTGCGGAGCGCAAGGCACGCGTCGGGCGCAATCCCGCGACCGGAGAAGCGATCAAAATTCCCGCCAAGAAGGTTGTGAAGTTTAGGGTGGCGAAGTCAGTGAAGGATTCGATTGTGCCGCCAAAGAAGGTGGCGGGGAAGTAATCACAGCCCAGCCTGTGTGGGAGCCGAGGAACTCGGCTCCTCACTTTTTTAACCTCATCAGGCAAGCCGCTTCAGGCTTGCTTTTTTTCTTCGTCCTTCTCGGATTCGTCGCTACTGACAGACTTTTTGAAGTTGCGAATACCTTCGCCCAAGCCTTTGGCCAAGTCCGGTAATTTCTTGCCGCCAAACAGCAGCAGAAACACAATCAGAATTACGACGATTTCCGGGCCGCCGAGTCTCACAGGCTCTTCCGTTTCAGAGTGACAGTCTTATTGTAGAACGTATCTGGGCCGGTACCAACTAGGACAGTTTGCAAAAGTGTCACTCGCTACCAGCAGTCGCTATGCGTAATGCCGTACCATCCGGCCATGACGCATTTGAACCGGGTGATGCTGGCGGCGGGTTTGTGTAGCATTGTTGCACCGCTCAGGGCACAGACGAGCGACTGGCGTTCCGTCGAGGAGCTTGCTCCCGGGACACCGATCAGCGTAGTTGCTAAATTTAGGCGCGGCACCGGGAGGCACGGATGCGAGCTGGTCAGAGTCACGGACTGGGAGCTTGTTTGTGATCGAGACATCGGGGGCGATATAAGGCGGCTGATATTTGCTCCCGAGAAGGTGCGCGAAGTCCGGTTAGAGATACCGGAGGACAACCGGATGATCCGGGGCGCCTTCATCGGCGGTGTAATCGGCTCGCTTTTGGGCGCTCTCGCAGCAACGCACGCCAAAGATCCGGAACTACGCGGGTACGCGCCTTTTTATGGGCCGCTCATAGGTGTGTTCATTGGCGGCGGGATCGGCAGCCGCGTTCACCGGCATGGAGCCGTGGTGTACCGGCGGCCATGAATGCTTCGGATTCTCGCGGTGGAGTTACAGCGTTCTACAGCGGGATGTTGCCGTGTTTTTTGCGGGGCATGGTGTCGGTCTTGTTGGCGAGCATCCGAAGGGCGCGAATGAGCTTCGCTCGGGTTTCATGCGGCTCGATGACGTCATCGACGTAACCACGCTCGGCTGCGACGAACGGGTTGGCGAAGCGGTTCCGATATTCTTCGATCCTTGTGTTACGCGCCCTATCCGGGTCTTCGGCACTCGACAACTCGCGGCGGTACAAGATATTAACGGCACCCTCGGGTCCCATGACGGCGATCTCGGCCGTGGGCCAAGCGAAGTTTATATCCGTACGCAGATGCTTGGAACCCATGACGCAGTAAGCACCGCCATACGCTTTGCGGGTAATCACAGTGATCTTCGGCACAGTCGCTTCGGCGTATGCATACAGCAGCTTGGCGCCATGTCGAATAATGCCGCCGAACTCCTGGTCTGTGCCGGGCAGGAAACCGGGGACGTCTTCGAACGTGAGGATCGGGATCTGGAAGGCGTCGCAGAAACGCACGAAACGCGCGGCTTTTGTTGAGGAGTTTATGTCGAGGCAGCCGGCGAGATGAGCGGGCTGGTTCGCGACAACTCCAATCGTTTCTCCCGAGAGGCGCGCGAAGCCGATTACGATATTGCGCGCGAAGTGTTCCGCTATTTCGAAGAAATCGCCGTCATCGACCACGCGAGAGATGACGTCCTTGATGTCGTACGGTTTGTTGGATTCGAGTGGAACGAGGGTGTCGAGCCCGGGATCGGCGCGGTCGTCGGGATCGGTTGTTGACACGGGCGGAACACCGTCGAGATTGTTTTGCGGCAAGTAGCGCATAAGCCGGCGAATACTGCGGAGACAGTCTTCGTCATCTGCGGCAGCAAAATGGGCGACACCGCTGGTGGCGTTGTGAGTCATGGCGCCGCCCAGGTCTTCCTTGGTGACATCCTCGTGCGTGACGGTCTTGATAACGTCGGGACCGGTGACAAACATGTGACTGGTGCCGCCAATCATGAACACAAAGTCGGTTAGTGCAGGTGAATAGACGGCGCCTCCGGCGCAGGGGCCCATGATGGCTGAGATCTGGGGGACGACGCCGCTCGCGAGAGTATTGCGTAGAAATATATCGGCGTAGCCTGCCAGAGACACGACACCTTCCTGAATGCGCGCGCCTCCGGAATCGTTGAGGCCGATGATGGGCGCGCCGGTTTTCAGAGCGAGGTCCATCAACTTGACGATTTTTTGCGCATTGGCTTCGGAGAGCGATCCACCGAATACGGTGAAGTCCTGCGCGAAGACAAAAACCTGCCGACCGTGAATGAGCCCGTGACCGGTGACGAAACCATCGCCATCGATGACACTGTTTTGCATGCCGAAATTGTGGCAGCGATGACGGACGAGTTTGTCGAGTTCTTCGAACGTGCCCTCATCGAGCAGGTAATCGATGCGCTCGCGAGCGGAGAGTTTGCCTTCCCGGTGCTGCCGAGCTTTCCGCTCCGGACCGCCACCTTCCTCCGCGCGAGCGTGGCGGCGTCTGAGCTCTTCCAGGCGGCTTGTGCTCATGAGGTTGCCGCCAGCGCAAGTGAGAACATGGGGAGAAATCTCGGCTGCATGTCAGATAGTATGAATGGTCCGAGTGACGTGGTGGTTGGAACCGCGGGTCATATCGACCACGGGAAGACCTCCCTGGTCTATGCACTCACGGGGATGGACACCGACCGGCTTCGAGAAGAGAAACGGCGCGGCATCTCAATCGATCTCGGGTTTGCACACATGCCGCTGCCCAGCGGTGCTACAGCCAGCTTCATCGACGTGCCAGGGCATGAGCGCTTCATCCGGAACATGCTGGCCGGCGCAGCAGGCATTCAGGCGGTAATGCTGACTGTGGCCGCGGATGAATCTGTGATGCCGCAAACGCGGGAGCACTTTGAGATCTGCCGCTTGCTGAACGTACAGGCCGGTTTCGTTGTGTTGACGAAGGTGGATCTTGCGACACCCGAACAGATTGCCATAACGTGCGAGGATGTCGAGGAACTCTGCGCGGGCTCGTTTTTAGAGGGTGCGGCGGTGGTGCAGGTCAGCTCGAGAGACCGGAGAGGAATTCCGGAGGTAGTCCGGCAGCTCGATCTGCTCGCAGGGCGCGTTTCGCACCCCGGCGGCGAAGGCATTCCGCGGCTTCCAGTCGACCGGAGTTTTTCGCTCAAGGGATTTGGGACAGTGGTGACCGGGACATTGGCGGGCGGTCTATTAAGGGCGGGAGATAAGGTTTTCATACATCCTGCGCGGAAGGAAGCCGAATTCGCGGTCTGCAGGTGCACGGAAGACAGGTCTCGCAGGTCGGACCCGGCCTGCGCACGGCGATCAATCTTGCAGGAATTGAGAGTTCGGAGATTGCTCGGGGTTCTGTGCTCACAACCAGTCCGGAGCTGGAGAGCACACGCGCGATGGATGCGGCGATCGAATGGGTTGCCGAAAAGCTGCCAGCGGTTCGCAGCGAAGTGATGTTTCACAGCGGAACGGCGGAAATACCGGCAACGCTAAAGATGCTCGGAGCACTTGCAGACGCAAGGCCTAGCTTCGGCCGGTTGCTGTTATCCGAGCCTGCCCTGGTTTCTCCTGGAGACCGATTCATTCTGCGACGGCCATCGCCGGCATACACAATCGCGGGCGGCTCCATTATCGAGAGTTTTTCGCCGCTTCGACTGAGCCGATCGA
>JAFAQG010001009.1 GCA_019246575.1 Acidobacteriaceae bacterium | reverse complement strand
TTGCATTCGCGCTCGAGACTGCAATTACGCGAGGACTGGTTTCATCACGGCTATACAACAGCAGAGAGGCCGCAGCGATATTGAACTGCTCAGCGAGCGGAGACGCGGCGTGCTGCAACGTGACCAGCTCGGGTACATCTTTAGTATCCGGCGTAGCAGGTTTGCCGAGTAACCACTGAAATTGCGACGGCTTTGCCGGATTTCCCGCCGAGATGACGCCCAGTTCCGGCACGCCAAGTTCAAGGATACTGTCTCCGGGTTCCTGAATTCGAGTATTAGCGCGAGCACGCTGTATGATGACCATCGAACCGAGAAATAGTCCTGATATCAATCCAAGACCCATGTTCAATGCGGCTACAGGCTTGTACGGCGATCCCGGCGGCAACGCCCGCTCGATCACATCAACGTCGGTCGCCTTCATAGCCAATGCCAGATCCGCTTCTTTGACCTTTTGAACCATCGATTCATAAAGCTGGCGTGTCGTATCGACTTCACGCTTCAGCAGTTGATACCGGTCAAGCTTCTCGCCTTGTTCCGACATAAGCGCTACAACCGATGCATACTCGGCATTCACTAACTTCTCCCGGCGCGCCGCTGCGGCATACTCGTTGCGCGTTCGGGTAGTAATGTTTGCCCGCTGCTTTTCGAGCGCACTCTCAAGCGCCTGAATCTGCGCACGGAGACTTACTACCTTCGGATAACTCGGCGTGAAATTCGACGACAAATCAGCAAGCTTTTCTCGCAGTCCGGTCAGTTGCACCTGGTAGTCTTTCAGCGTCGCATTATCAACGATTTCTGGTAGAGAGTCTACCGGCGCCGTTGCAGCCAGTTCATATTTCGATTGAGCTGCAATTCGGTCCGAGACGGCTTTCGAAACCTCCAGTTCCAATTGCTTCAGGCGCTCCTGAGATGTAGTGTCCATTCCGGTTTGTGACAGGAATGTCAAATTCGCCCCACGCGCATATCGTTGTAGTTCGTCTTGCGCCTTCTCGAGCTTGACCTTCACGTCCTGCAACTGCCGCGTCAGCCACGCACTTGTATTCTGCGTGGATCTCCAGCGGTTATCCATACTGGTTTCCGTAAACGCCGAGGTTAGCGAGTTTGCCAAATCGGACGCGATCTTCGGATCCGTAGACTCGAAGCTGACCTCGAGTACTCTCGTGTTAGGCTCAGGCCGAATCCGCAATGCTTCCGTTGCAATCCTCACCGCCTCTTCATGCTTCGCCGCTGCGACTTCAGCCGGTCGCGAGGCGTGAATCTGCTGTTTTGAAGAAAACCATCCACGGTGCCTTTCCTGATTTTCAACTATTCTCTTTTCGAGGTTCTGCTTTTGAAGCGTACGCTCCAGCACTGGCCTGCTTTGTAGGATTGTGATCTGAGTACGAATATTGTATTCGGGAGATTCGCTGTTCGCCGGCAACGGCTCGGTCGGGCTGATATTCCGCATGTTTAGGAAATCTTCGTTCAGACTTTCGATTTGCAGTAACGTGCGCGCCCGATAAACGGGTGTCTCGAGCTTCGTAATGCCATATCCCGCCAGTATGCTCAAAACGCCGAAAATTAAAAGCGTTCCCCTGCGCCGGTTGAGTATGCGCCAATACTCAAGCAAATTTCCCGTGTCCGTGCCGGAGATGCTGGGATAATCAGCTGGATAAAGATATCCCGAGTTGACGACGTCCGAACGCCGCGCCTTCGTTCTCGTAAGTGCGACGGAATCCCCGGAGACGCGTTGCTGTGACGGACTCATTGTGCTTCCTCCATTACGGTCTGCGCCAAATAACCAGTCCAGTACCAACCTGAATGCTTGCTTCGATCGCCCGAATCACCGCTCGCTTCGGAATATTGTTCGGAATAAAAAGAATATCTTCAGCTTGGAGTGGAACATCAGCGG
This sequence comes from Acidobacteriaceae bacterium, assembly GCA_019246575.1. Next base: position 6,343 of record JAFAQG010001009.1, on the reverse strand, counting down.
CTTTGCCGTCAAGAATCTGTCTGACATTGACTGCGAGTTCGGTTCTGTCCGGCTCGCCCTGGACACGCCGGAGAATTCTCGCCTCCTGCGGCTTCGCCATCTTGTCCATACCTCCGGCCAGCGAGATTGCCTGCAACACGGTAATCTGGTCGGCCGAGTTCACAGGGAAGCCGCCCGCCTTCAGAACTTCTCCAATTACATATATGTTCTCGGCGCGAGGTACGGAAATAACGTCGTACGGCTTAACCAGTATGTTCTGTTCCGGGTGCGCAGCATCGAGCAGCGACTTGATACTAACTTCCGCAACACTGTATTCGTTTGTCGCATCAACCTTAGCCCCCGGTAACGGAATCGGCCCCCATTCCATCCGGCGCGTGATCTTGAGTCGCGGTCCGGCGGTCGTATTATCCAATCCTCCCGCCAGAGATATGACTTCAAGCAACGTCTTGCGTCCTTGCAATTGCTCAATTCCCGGATTCTTGACCGATCCGATGACGGAAACAGGTTCACCTCGGAATTCCGACACATAAACGGATACGTCCGGGTGCAAAATGTAGCTTTTAAGGCTATCTGTTATCGTCGACTCAGCTTGCTGAATCGTGAGCCCCGCAACCCTCACACGCCCCGCAAGTGCAAGTCCGACATAACCGTTCAAATCGACCTGTATCGGCTTGTCGTTGAACTCATCGACATTCATCACGTGAACTACGATCTGGTCGCCTGGCCCAAGGACATAGCCCGGCGGGATCTCCGGTGTGGGGCGTGTCAGAAGCGACTTTTTGAGCTCGGCCGTTTCACTTTTCCGCGCAATCGACTCGGAGTCGGACGTTGTTGCGGATTGCTGACCTAGTAACGTGCACCCCGCTAACGCGAGGAGAGACAGTACAACGATTCGCATAGATATAAGCTCAATTAGAAACAACTATTTCCTGACAGCGGGAATCAAGACGCCTCACGCGGTAACGTGAATCTATTCTTTGGTGCGGCTATCTTGCCTGTTCGACTAACTTGTTGATAAGTTCCCCGTTGTCCTCTAGATCTCTGGGGAAAAGCAGAGAGTAAGACTCTAAAATATCCTTCCGGTTCTGTGGATTTGCTGCAATCAGTTTCAGCAGTTCCAGGATGCGTTCCGGTGCAGAATACATCGTAAAGTCCCGTGCCGTGAAGTTTGCAAATCCAGGAAGTTCATTCGGAAACAGTGCTGCGATTGCCTTGGCCCTGCTCTTGATCTGTCCTCCGTAGGGACTGTTCAGGGCGATCTCGGCGGCCTTCAGCTTGAGTCGCAATTGTTGGTCGCGTCTTTGATGCCAGCGATGCAGAAGAAGAGCCGAAGGAGTACCCACCAGCAGCGCCACCAATAACGCAATCTCCACATACAGCGTCATCTGTTTATCACTCTGATCCGCTTTGAAGGCTCGCTCTTCCAATTCCAGCCGTTTTGCTTGTAACGCGTAGGCTTGGCGCTGAACATCAAGCTCCTTTTGCCGCAGATCCAAAACAACTTGCTCCGAGTTAGGACTGAGCGATTGCGGGTCAAAGCAAAACAATGCGCGGCACAAAACGAGCAGACCAATCGCGAGCCTGGCGCACATCGATTGGCGCATAGACCCCGCCTGCGGATTGCCCGTTCTAGTCGTACGAACCTTGCCCCAGCGATTGTACCCTGTTCGGTCCTCGGGCGTTTTTCCCCGCGTCGGTCTGAGTCCGTTCAGGCCGTCCGGCTGCATACCCCGTCCGCCGCTCGGGTGTCCCGGAATGTTGGCTGGCAATTGGTCGTTCACGCACCGGCATCATCTCGCCTGGACGCAGCGACGTTCGATCGAACCTGACCGCAACCGATCGCTGCAGGATATGGATCGAAACCACCAGCCATTTCTCATTGCTCGCGTCCAGAACGTGCCCGCGAACGCCTTGCAACGGCCCCGACTGCAGACAGACCTCCTGGCCTTCGGAAACGTACGGCCAAGTTCGCACCACCAGTCCGCTACCGGCAATCCGTCGAACTTGCTCGATCTCGCTCTCGGGAATGGGCGCCGGTCCGGATCCGTTCCCCACGATCGAAATCACCGATTCAGTGACTACAACCGGCCGGATATCCAAAAGGTTAATGCGACAGAACACATACGTTGGAAATAACGGGACTTCGAAGCTCTTCCTGTTCTTGTGTGACTTCGTGTAAGTGGGTAAGAACGACTCAAAGCCCTTCCTCTTGAGCGTAAGTGCAACGTGCTTCTCGTGCCGTGGTTTAACGTAAATTCCATACCACGGCAAAACGTTCGGCTCCTCACTCATAGCTATCCCTTCGAGGCAAAGCTCCGCTCTCTTACGACGCAAACTCCTCGCGCCGGAACTTTAGAAAGACTCCTGATCCAAGGCTCCAATAGTAGCTATGCAACTATAGGGCGCATTGTCTATGCTGCGGCCAAACTCGATACGTGTCAATGGTGTAAGTCCATCAGCTACAGCCCACACGGAAAGCCGCTAAGTATATGCAGCAGTAGCCCTGTTTGGGTATGTAGCAGTATTGCCGGAGGGTTTGTGTCTTTAGAAAACCTCAGTACCAGTACACTCAGAACAAAGAGACTACCGAATGCTAGTTGATCTTTATACCGCCATTAACGCGAACGTTCGCACTGCTCTTCCCCTTGCCCTAAGTGTCCGAGGACGCGTGCATTTTCCATCTCCAGGTGCCCTGACGTCTGCCGCGAACGCGCACACGAGTGGAGCAGTGCGACAATTCCGCGAGTTTCTATCCGAGCGCGTTGAAGCGCGCGTCAATACGCCTCAAAACTCACAAACGCGAATTTCTGTGAATCCGGCGCCCAGGAATTCACATTTATGCTGCCTTGCCCGCCGAAAAACGTCACCAGGAGTTCGCTTGTGGCACGATCGAGTTTCTCGCCCGGCAGTCGCATGATTCGAAGCTCTACACCGGGCATACGCTCGTTATGGGTCTTCGTCCCCTTCGGGAAAGTGACAAAGACAAGCCATTTACCATCAGGCGAACAATGCGGGAACCAATCCTCCACCTCGTCGAACGTTACCTGCTCTGCTTTCGCGTCGTTTTGTCCGGCTCCATCCGCCGGCATTCGCCAAACTTCCCATTTACCCGATCGATTGGAGTTGAAGTATATCCATTTACCATCGGGTGAGTAATCCGGCCCATCGTCATACGCGGCGTTCATTGTCAGCTGCTCTTGCTGCCCGCCTACTGCCGGAATCCGGAATAAATCGAAATTTCCGTTACGCTGAGCAACGAATGCGAGATATTTCCCATCCGGCGAATAGGCGTGAAAATAGCTTGGTGTTTCAGGCACAATTAGTCTCGGCTCGCCGCCCGTACTTGGAACCGTAAAAACTTGTGAACCTTTCGCTTTACCTGTTGACGAAAACGCTATCTGCTTGCCATCCGGCGAGAATCCCTTATCGTTGTTGCACCGCAACAGGCCCTTTAAATCGATTTCAGTCCGCTTCTCGCCATTTACGGAAAGGAGAAATAGCTTACCCTGTTCATTAAATAAGATAAATTTTCCGTCCGGTGACCAGTTTGGCGCCTCAAACAGCGCGCCACTCGAGTAAATGATCCGGACCGATTTTGTCGCAAGATCATAGATCGACAGCTTACTGCGCAGCCGCCATGGCGATTGTGACTGGGCGTACAATGCGCCACAGCCCATAATAATGACGAACACGTATGGCGTTACGGAGCGTCGGTGCATACGTTCGCCGTCGCGATTACAGAACCTTGATGTAAATGTTGCGCCAGCGGCAAACGGCTCCTGCCGCCCAACGGTCCTTGCCGAGGGGATCTTTCGGACCGTTACTGTGCACTTCGAGAGCAATGTGACCGCTGTGGCCTAGCTTTTCAAGAGCGGCTTGCGGGTCCCAGCCCGGCGCCTTCATCTTTGCGGTGTCGAGTTCCGCTATGTTTTCGCCGTTGATCCAAGTCGTCAAGTGCGGCACGGCCCCCACGCAGCGGATGCGAAACCGGTTCCAATCGCCCGGTTTCCACACCCGAAGAAATGTCTCTACGGGTACCGCAAAGTCGAGCGGCACGGTGTAATTGCCCCGCGTAGGCTCCTGCGGCGGTCCTGGAATCAAGCGGACCACGCGGCCGTCTTTGTCCTTTTCCGCGGTGAAGCTATAGGCCCAGGCGTGCCAGTTTCCGATACCGTTTCCGTAGTAACCGCCGATCCCGCCATGCGGCCGGTGATCGATTAAGACTTGAAAACCGAGGTTACCCTGCGCATTCGTTCGCACCAGCACGCCCGTGTCCGCCGGCCAGTCCGGCCGCGCTTCAATTTCAAGCTCGAAATCAGCGAACGTATCCTCTGTCACCAGATACGAGCCGACGCCCGGAGTTTCCTGCGCGCCGATGATCATTCCATCTTCGACGGTCCATTTGCCCAGGCTGGGTTGCTGCAACGAACGGGGATGCGGTTTCCATCCATCGAGCGTTTTGCCGTCGAAGAGAGAATGAAACCCGCTCGGTGCTCGATCGCCGCCGCGCGCCGGTGAGATCGCTACCGTTAACGCCGCGCTACCAATCAAAAAACCACGTCTAGTCACGGTTTCCATGGCCGCGCGTTTCCTGCCTCCTGTGTATCGTAGGTGCCCCGATGGTGCGGATGGAGAGACTTGAACTCTCACGGGCATTACACCCGCTGGAACCTAAATCCAGTGCGTCTGCCAATTCCGCCACATCCGCAAGCCGGCAAACTGCTAACAGCGTAGCACCGCTCAGCCCCGCGCCGCTGCCGGTCTCTTCTCGACAAGGAACCGCGATCCGGTCCGAAAAACCTTACCGGCGCGAAACATCGAACGGCAAGGGCGTTACGATCTTCCCCGTTGAATCCAGCCCTGTGAGTTCCTTGTGTCCAGCGGTCTTTGTGATATCGGTAGTCACCTGAACCGTTAACTTACTTTTGTCGGCGTTCCAGGTAGAGTAAAGTTTCGGGCCGCCTTCGAAATAGACCCCCGCGACCTTGTCGGGATCCACGCCGGTAAACGCAATCTGCAAACTATCGCCCACGTTGATTACGCTCGGGGAGGCTGTAATTGCTTGGGATGTAGTCTTCGGAATGCCGAGGTCCCACTCAATCGTTTTCCTGTTTGTCGGCGATTGCCAAAGCACCCGCAGCGCGTTCGAATTCGCAGGACCATGGAGTTTCAGAATCGCGATGCTCGAGGATCTTCTTTGATAGTGATCTTTGTCGAGCGTCACTTCCTTCCAACCGTCGAACACCTTCAGGCAACCGTCTCCAACGCATTCAGTGTTGTCGCTCGCGAGAGCAGGCTTGATGTCGTCGAAATTCCATCCAGTGAGAACAAACGTAGGTTCCTTTTGCGCTTCCACCGACGACGCTCCCGCCGGAGCGGCAGTGCAGGGTTGCGGCTTCGCGGTTTTCTTGCCCCTTTTCACTGCGTTCGGACAAGGCTTGTCCGGAGGTTTCGACGGGCTGGTCGGCGCGTCGAGAGCTTTCAAGCTCGTGAAAGACGGTTCTAGGTGAATGTCCCCGGTGGCGGCGATCTGCCAGCGCATATCTGCGATCGTAAAGCTGCGCGAAGTGCGTAGTAACTCGGTGGCTCCGACGAATCCAAAACGGCAAACATAATCTCCGCGACCGGTCCAAGCCTCATTTGGGAGACTGCTGCAGAACTCGTCAGATGCATCGACCACCGCAAACGGAGATTCCCGCAATCCATAAACCTGATTCCCGACCAGCACCAGCGGCTGCGGAGAACCGTCGATTTCCGCGTCGTAATCATTGCCGTAATTGATGGTTAACACAGCTTCCGAATTTCCGTCCGGCATCGGAACCGCGTCGATACGGGCGCTCTGGATGCCAAACTTGCTGCACTCTTCTTTGGTTCTGATCTTCAACGGGGTTGTGCTTCCGTTTTCGTTGATCAGATCGATGCCGCTGCTGCGCAGCAGATCGGCGGCGTTCGCGAACACCTGAATCGAATTTCCGTCAAAGTGGTGGGAGTGATCGCATTATGTCCAATCAGCGCGCTGAAGCCTGAAGAAAAGAAGTTGCCCTGCGCAGTTAAGCGCAACACGCCACCGCCCATATCGTCCATGTGCACGTCGTCGACGGTAAATGGATTCAAAACACTAAGCGGGTTCGGATCGCGGACCACGGAACAGGAACCGCGGTATACGGCTCCCACCACTCGCCGCTTCGGATCGTATTCGCGCCACCGGGTTTGAATCCAAACCTGGGGTTCGAAATCTTCGCGCAGGCCCGTCGGGAGTGCAAGCTGCGCGAACACCTGCCGCGGCCCAGGCTGCACGTAATCGGCGCCCAGCACGGGGCGGAATTGCCACCCGAATACAACC
>JAFAQG010001008.1 GCA_019246575.1 Acidobacteriaceae bacterium | reverse complement strand
CATCTGGTGCAATGGCTGCGACGTGCGATAGCCTGAGCTCGGTCAATCTTCCTTACACGACGGTTACGCTCGCACACCAACTGCCCGCCGGAGGCTTCACGCCTCCCCTCGGTGCGCCCCCACAGGCCGCCAGAAACCTGCCCGCATTCTGCCGAGTTGCGGCAACCCTGAAACCGACCGCCGACTCGGATATCAGGATCGAGGTCTGGATGCCCGCCTCCCGATGGAACGGCAAATTCGTCGCCGTCGGGAATGGCGGCTGGTCAGGAGCAATCAACTACGGCGGTATGGCGCAAATGATGTCGCACGGATACGCGACCGCTTCAACCGATACGGGCCACGAAGGGGGCGAGGCCAAATTCGCCATGGGACATCCGGAGAAACTGATCGACTTCGCGTATCGTTCCGAGCACGAGCTCAGTGTGAAAGCGAAAGCGATCGTCGCCGCCTTTTATGGCGAGGCCGCGCAGCGTTCGTACTGGTTCGGCTGCTCGTCCGGCGGTAAGCAGGGTTTGACTGAGGCCCAGCGGTACCCGCTCGACTATGACGGCATCGTCGCCGGCGCACCCGCCAATTACTGGACACATTTGATGTTTGGCGATATGTGGCCGGGCGAAATCACGCTGACCGATCCTGCTCGCCACCTTTCACAACACCAACTCGCGCTGCTGCACGCCGGGGCGCTCACGGCCTGCGATGCGCTCGATGGCGTAAGGGACGGAATCATCCAGGATCCGACGCGCTGCCACTTCGATCCGGAATCGCTGGCCTGCAAAGGCACGGAGGGACCGGATTGCCTGACGGCACCGCAGGTCGAAGCCGCTCGAAAAATCTATCAAGGCCCGGTGAACCCCCGGACACACGAACAGATCTTCCCTGGCCTCGAGCCCGGCAGCGAGCTCGGCTGGGGCCCGGTTGCGGGTGGGCCGAAGCCCTTCGGCATCGTCGAGTCCTATTTCCGTTACGTGCTGTTCCAAAACCCAGACTGGGATTTCCGGACACTCAACTTCGATACAGACGTCGCTGAAGCCGACAAGCTCGATGCGAAGATCTTAAACGCGACCGATCCCAACCTGAAGGACTTCGTTTCGCACAGCGGCAAGCTGTTCCTGTATCACGGCTGGAACGACCAGCTGATTGCGCCCCAGAACACGGTGAATTACTACAACAGCGTGGTGCAAAAGATGGGACCGAAGATCAACGATTCGGTACGACTGTTCCTCGCGCCCGGCATGAACCATTGCGGCGGCGGAGATGGCCCGTTCCGGTTCGATCAGTTGAGTGCGCTCGAGGAATGGGTTGAAAAAGGCGTTGCGCCGGAACGCGTAATCGCATCGCATCCGTCCGGCCGCACGCGCCCGCTTTGTCCGTATCCTCAGGTAGCGAAATACAAAGGCTCGGGTTCAACAGACGACGCTGCGAATTTCGTGTGCTCTGCGCCGTGAGTCAGTGCGATACGCGCTCGTACTAGCCCGCATTCGATTTTGCAACGCTGAAGGCGAGAAATTCGCTCCAGAGTTGTGGAAGCGGCGCGCCGCAGCGTTTGAGGAAAACTTTATCCGAGTACCGGCCCTTTGACAAAGCCTCGTTCAAAGACAAGACGATGTTCGGATCCTTCTGCTGTTCCAGCCAGAAGAGAAACGCGGACGCAATCGTGTACCCAAACTTGTACCCATCCGCAGTGAGTTGAGCGGATGTCAACGGGTACCCGCGTGCTTTTCCATCGGATTGCAGCCGCAGAGCGGGCTCGATATCCTTGTCGAAATATTTGTGCCGGACATAAGAGGCTATTCCCTCAACTAGCCATCCGTCGCCTTCGACACGCTTATAGTGCTGATTCACATGAGTAAGTTCGTGAATGAACAAGCCGCGGTAATCACTCCGCATTCGTCGGAGATAGCCGAAATCGACATGAATGACGTTCCCTTTCGTGTATGCAGAGGCGCCTGCGAGGGGGTTGCGAGGCTGTCGGCTATCCATGTTCGACTCGAATATAACTTCGATTTTGTTGAAAGGAAGCCGATGGCGCTCGCCGAATAAGAGGACATTGATTTTCGGATACCACTCGTTGAGGAGAGCTTTGACAGGCGCGACGTAGGGCTGGGCGTCCGGTGCTCGCGAGGCATCGACAATGACTTCGAAGTTCTGATCCGCGGCCGCATGCAGCAGGTTGGGCGCTGCAAGCGCGCTCGCCAGCAAAGCCGCGTGTCGGAGCGTCATCGAGGCATTATAGGCAGAATAGATTTTGCGAAACGAACGAAGTTATCCGGCGAAATTGCCCGGTTACTTGAATTCGAGAATCTCTTTTTCCTTCGCCTTGGCTGCTTGATCGATTTTGGCAATCTGCGAGTCCGTGAGCTTCTGAATAGCATCGAGCGCCTGATGCTCATCGTCTTCGCTGATGAGTTTGTCTTTGAGCATTTTCTTCAATTGCTCGTTGGCATCGCGGCGGAGATTTCGAAGCGCGACGCGCCGCTCCTCGGCGAGATGGCTCAGTTTCTTCGCCAGATCGCGGCGACGTTCCTGTGTAAGTGGAGGGATCGGCACGCGCACGATTTTGCCGTCATTCGACGGATTCAGCCCCAGGTCGGAGTTGCGGATGGCTTTCTCAATTCCGCCGATCATGGAGGAATCCCACGGCTGGACGGTGATCATCGCGGGCTCAGGCACATGCAGTTGCGCGACCTGGTTCAACGGGGTAGGAGTGCCGTAATAGTCGACGCGAATGCTATCGAGCAGGCCGATGTTCGCACGCCCGGTACGGATATTGGCCATGTCGTGCTGAAGCTCTGTCAAAACCTTCTCCATCCGTGTGCGTGCGTTTGCTTCCACTTCCTTTACGCTTTTGAACGGGCTGGCGATGGTAGCGGATTCCTTTTCTTGTTTCATATCTCTCTGAGGGTTGCGATCAGCGGATCACAGTGCCAACGGGCTCGCCCATCGCCATTCGCATTATATTGCCGTTGACCCTCAAATTGAAGACAACGATGGGCATCGAGTTGTCACGGCACATGGCGACGGCAGAGGCATCCATGACCGCGAGGGCTTTGGAAAGAACTTCCGTGTAGCTGACCTGCGGGTACCTGATGGCCTCGGGAAACCTCTTGGGGTCCTTGTCATACACTCCGTCGACGCTGGTAGCCTTGGCGATGATCTGAGCGTGGATTTCGAGCCCGCGCAGCGTCGCCGCGGTATCGGTTGAGAAATAGGGGTTGGACGTGCCTGCCGCGAAGATGACTGCGCGTCCTTTTTCGAGGTGGCGGATGGCGCGACGCCGGATATACGGCTCAGCGACGGCTTGCATCTGAATAGCCGTCATGACGCGAGTCGGTATTCCCTCGCGCTCCAAGGCATCCTGAAACGAGAGTGCATTGATGACGGTGGCGAGCATGCCCATGTGATCGCCCGTCACGCGATCCATTTGATGAGCCTGAGCCGCGACACCGCGGAAAAAGTTGCCGCCGCCAAGGACCAAGCCCACCTGGACACCCGCGCGCGCGACCGCCGCTACCTCCGCCGCGAGCGCTTTTACGCTTTCTGGATCCAACCCGAAGCCTTGCGATCCGGCCAGCGCTTCACCGCTGATCTTTAGCAGAACGCGTTCATATTGAGGCATTGTTTGCTCCTCAAACCGGCGCGGATCGGGCAAGCAAGTGGAGCGCTACTGGAGCCCGCGCAAAACGGCCCCGGTGTCAAGCGCGCCCCGCAAAGGGCAGCGGGTTCCTTTGTCTGCCTCGTGGCGCCCATGCGCGGCCTTTGCGCTACTGAGTGACCGGCAGCGGGCTGGCCTGAACGCCCGGCGCATCGCCCGCCTCGCCTACTTTGTAGCGGATAAAGCGCGCGATCCGGATGTTGGTGTCGCCTAGCTTCGATCCTGTGTTGCGGATCAACTCTGCAATCGATACCGTGTTCTCGCGAATGAACGGCTGTTCCATTAGGCAGATCTCTTCGTAGAACTTAGTCAGCCGCCCCTCGACGATCTTGTCGAGCATTTTTTCGGGCTTGCCCTCGTTACGGGCGCGCTCCTTCTGGATTTCGCGCTCCTTCTGCAATACGTCGGGTGAGACGTGCTCCCTGTCCACAAACTGGGGTGACGCAGCAGCCACCTGCATCGCGACGTCGCGAACTAGAGTTTTGAATTCGTTATTGCGCAGTGTCTCGGGGGAACCGACGCCGACTTCGAGCAGCACGCCAATCTGCCCGCCAGTGTGGACATAGCTTCCCGCGGTTCCATTGCCATTCACCTGGTAGACGACGAATCGCGAAATATTGATGTTCTCGCCGAGCTTTGCAATTTTCGTTTTCACGAGCTCGCCGACAGTGGTGTTCTGGTCCTTCGTGAACTTCTGCTCGTAAAGCGTTTCATGCTGCTTGATGTTGGCGCGCTCGGCTTCGGTGACCTCTTCCAGACTAACCGCCTTCGGCTTCGTCTCGGCGATGTGAGCCGCAACGTCTGCCGTCAGCGTCTGAAAGTCCTCGGTGCGGGCGACGAAATCGGATTCGCAATTTACTTCCACAAGAACGCCAGTCTTGCCGTCCTGAGCAATAAACGACCCGATGAGCCCCTGTTTGGTGGAACGGATGGCTTTTTTGCTGGCCGACGTGATGCCACGCTTGCGGAGGATCACCTCTGCTTCCTCCATGTTGCCGTTCGCCTCGACCAACGCCCTCTTGCAGTCCATCATGGGTGCGCCGGTCTTATCCCGGAGTTGTTTTACTAACTGTGCATTGATCTCAGCCATGCTAGTTGTCATTCTTCTTTACACACGTGCGGCGGCCGAAGCCTCTGCGCCGGGCCGCCTGTTTCCTTTCGAATGGGGAACGCGCCTAGTGCTCGCTGACCGTAGTGGTCGCAACTTCCTCGGGAGCCTCGCTGCCGGGACCCTTGCGAGGCGGCTGTTCCGGCTCGGCACTCGTCACCAGACTTTCCGACATCAACTGCTCGGCGTACTTCGGATCGAGGTACTGCGTGTACTCCTCAGGCGTGTGCTCTGCAGAGACCTCTTCTTCGCTCACGATCTTCTCAGCGGCGAACTCATGTTCTGCTGCGAGGCTTCGGCCCTCGATGACCGCTTCCGAAATCTTAGTCGTGAACAGACGGATCGCGCGTAGAGCATCGTCGTTGCCGGGTATGACGTAATCGACCTCGTCGGGGTCGCAGTTGGTGTCGACGACCGCAACCACCGGGATTCCGAGTTTACGGGCCTCCTTCACAGCGATCGCTTCCTTATTCGAATCAATGACGAAAAGCATGTCGGGGAGGCCGTTCATGTCTTTTATACCCGCGAGATTTTGCTGCAGATGTTTACGCTCGCGCTCCAGGCGTCCGACTTCCTTCTTTGCGCGGCCCTCATAAGCGTTATCGGCCGACATGGCATCGAGCTCCTTCAGACGCTTGATGGAGCGCTGCACAGTGGTGATATTGGTGAGCAGACCGCCCAGCCAGCGCTGGTTGACGAAGAATTGGCTGCAGCGAGTAGCTTCCTCTGCAATGGCCTCTTGCGCCTGCCGCTTGGTGCCAACGAACAGCACCGTCTTGCCTTGCGCCGCCATCTCGCCGACATAGCGCATGGCGTCCTTAAACAGTTTCAGCGTCTTCTGCAGGTCTACGATATAGATCCCATTGCGTTCTCCGAAGATGTATTCCTTCATCTTTGGATT
>JAFAQG010000973.1 GCA_019246575.1 Acidobacteriaceae bacterium | reverse complement strand
AATCCAACTAGTTGCGTTGTTCGTGAGTGTCGCGTTACTCCTTGCTGTATTGGAGCTTGTGCGTCGCCGACGCCTGGATGAGCGCTATTCGCTCGCTTGGCTGCTGGCGGGCACGGTCGTTCTGATCTTCTCAGCTTTCCGCGATTTGCAACTCAAACTTGCTGACGCTGTCGGCGTGTTCTACGCACCGGCATTGGTATATGGGGGCTTGATCTTTTTTCTGCTTGTGGTCACGCTGCACCTGTCCACTGTCACGTCTCGACTCGAATCGCGAAACCGCCAGCTTGCGCAGCGGATCGCGTTGCTTGAGCATGAGTTGAGAGCGTCTACGATCGGTGCCGGCGAAAACAACAAGGCGCCGCACGAATTGAGCGAGGTTACGGCCGACTAGACGGCAAAGTCTGAAACTGCGCAGGCGCGAGTTCGTGCGACCTGAGTGCCGAGAGCTGCCTAATGTTGAGCAGCGCTGATCGCACTGGTGTTGTTTGCCAAGAGAGAGTCATACTGCGCGCTTACGTCCGTGAGGGGGCCATCCGCCAGGAGTGTGCCGTGGTCGAGCAGTAGCGCGCGGTCACAAAGTTCGAAGATCCACGGCAGCGCGTGCGTCACGATCACCAGGGTTTTCCCATCGCGCTGGAACTGTTCGATACGTTCCAAACATTTCGCCTGGAATCCGGCGTCTCCGACTGCAAGAACCTCGTCGATTAGAAGGATGTCGGGTTCAAGATGCGCTGCTACAGCAAATGCGAGACGCAGGTACATGCCGGTCGAATAGTGCTTGACCGGGGTGTCCATGAAATCACCAATCTCGGCGAAATCGATAATGGATGCGAGTTTCGCATCGATGTCTTGCCTCCTGAGCCCGAGCAACGCACCGTACAGGTAGGCGTTACGGCGTCCCGAGAGCTCCGGCGAAAATCCGGCCCCAAGTTCGAGGAGTGGGCTGACTCGACCCGATACTACCGCCGCGCCGGTATCAGGCTCGACAACTCCAGCAAGAATCTTCAAGAGCGTGCTCTTGCCTGCTCCGTTGCGGCCAATCACTGCCACAGTTTCCCCGCGCCGAATCGAAAAACTGACTTCCTTCAACGCATCGAACTCATGGAAGCGGTTTCCACCACGCCGCTGCAACGCATCGAGTACGCGACCTTTGAGCGAGTAGCTTCGGTACTCGTAGCGCCGATAGCGTTTGGAGACGCGATCTAGCCCGATAACTGTGGCACGGCCGTCGACTGGCCGCGACATCGGCTGAACTGTTGGCTGCCCCTGCATGGCCTACAAAGCGTCTGGAAAACCGCGCTGACTACGGTCGAATACCTCAATACCCAGCCAGACAGCGACGATGGTGGGCATGAGAAGTGCCAACCAGATTTGAGCGGTCGGCCAGACGCCTTCAAGCATCGCTTTTCGATATGTGGAAATGAACGTAGCCAAGGGGTTGACGGCCACCACGACACGAAAGTTCTCCGGAACGGAGCTGTCGCTGTAGAAGACCGGCGATAAGAACATCAGGAGTAACACCGCCACTTCGGTGAAGAAACGGACATCGCGAAGGTATACGGCGGCGCTAGCAAGAATAAGGCCTAGCCCGATGCAGAATAGCGCAAACACGAGGGCAACAACCGGCAAAATAAGCCAGGCCCATGTTGGGTAAACGCCGTACCACATCGCACCTGCCAAGAGAATGACATGGGACATCAACAGGTCCACGAAAGCGACCAGAATTACTGATACGACGATCAACTCACGTGGAAAACCAATCTTTGTGATGAGATTAGCGTTCGCGAGAATTGAACCAGTTGATCCGATAATTGCTGTACTGAAGAAGTTCCAAAGAGCGATGCCTGTGAACAAAAAGAGCGGGAATTGCGGGATTGAGTTTGTAAATATAACCGAGAACACAAAGGAATACACCGCAAGAAGTAGCAACGGATACAACTGTGTCCAAAGGATTCCTAGAATCGAGCCCGCGTAACGTGCGTCAAAGTCCTTCCGAACGAGCTCAACTAAAAGCTGCCAATGACTGCCTATCGCCTGCAAGCGCTGCGCAACGCGAAACTGGTGTCGGATTAGGCGCGCCGCCGTAGTATTTTCGGTTGCACTCGTCTGCAGGCATGCATCGCGGCTAATCCGTGCTCGCCTCGCTGGAGCAACAGGTACTGAGTCGCGCAAGATCAGCCAATGGTAGGGTACGGACGCCCGGAACTTCCATTAGAGGATCGGGGCGTCGCTTCACGCGACATGCTCGCCGGCGATTTCTGGACTACGGCGCAACTGGATCGTGTGTCGCGCGCGCGCGGTGCGGCTGCCACGAGATGGCCCATTTTTCTTCGAACTTGCGCCTATTCTCTTCGAACAATTTACGGTAGAGGTCCTCATTCAAGCGTGAGAAGCTTGCACTTCCCCAATGATGGATGAAGACATCCTCGGCGCATATGACCCTGTATCCGCGTTGCCGAATTCTCATGGCATAGTCGTCGTCTTCGAACATACCGATACCAAATCGCTCGTCTAAGAGACCGACCTCTTCTAGCGTGCTCTTGCGCAGTGCGGCGCAGAAGAGCGCGAGCATGTGAATGTCGAATGTCACGCCGTCGTTGTGGCGCGTATATGCCGCGGCGAACCGGTCCATGTCGTTGATGTCATTGTAGTCAACTTCGATTCGGCTCTCATTGCCAGATGAGTTCGTAACTGGCCCGATCATGCCAACAGCTGGGTCGCTCAGGTATCGCGTGAGCCGCGAGAGCCAACCGTGCGTCACAACGGTATCGTTATTCAGAAAGACGATGTACTCGCCAGCCGCTTCAGCGAGACCGATGTTATTTCCTTTGGCGAAGCCATAATTGTGTTGGTTTAATACGACTCGGACGTGATCGTGGGCGCGGCCGAAGCTTTCTAAGAACTCAGGGGTGCCATCTGTTGACGCGTTATCTACTACAATGATCTCGTAGTTGGGATAGGATGTCTTATCGAGTATGCTCTTAAGGCAAAGGCGTGTATAGTCGAGATTGTTGTACGTAACGATGAGGATGCTAACCAATGGAAATAGAGGCGCCACAAGGCCCTCGATCTGGGCCAATCTGTCCTCCCAGCAATTGCGCCGACCGAAATCTACCAGTTTGATGCGGTCTGATTCCGTCATCGGGTCGAGGGCCCGTTCCACGGCTGCTAACCACGTCTTCTCGTTTGTCGCCAGTGTGACGTAGTCGTCATAGTGACGTATTTCGGTCAAATCGGTGGCGACAATTGGCTTCCCCGCTGTGGCGTATTCGAACAGTTTGACCGGATTGGTTGCCTCAGTGAGTGGCAATTTCTTAAAGGGGATTATGGCGACGTCGAATTTGCGCAGATAGCCGGGGAGTTCGGTGTAGGCCTTTTCGCCGAGGAGGTGAACATTAGTTACATCGCGTAATGGTCGCAGATCGCAGCCAAACGTACTGCCGATCAAGACGAACTCCCAATCTGGTCGCGCCCGTGCGAGCCATCCCACTAATCCCGAGTCAAACCAATCCGAGATTGCGCCGTAATAACCGATGACGGGATGCCCGGTTGGCAGACTTGACAACTCAGCGGGTGTGCCCGTGCCGCCGAAAC
>JAFAQG010000820.1 GCA_019246575.1 Acidobacteriaceae bacterium | reverse complement strand
CGGAAAGGCGTGTACACGCTCGACGACGTTTTGTTCGGAAATCGCAACGGCGATTGATCGAAAATACAGAGAGAATAGGAGCGCGAATGTTTACCGGTTGCGGCACGGCGCTAGTTACGCCATTTCGGTCCGATGGGTCTCTGGATGAAGCGACTCTGCGGGCGCTTGTACGCCGTCAGATCGATGCGCGCATCGATTTTCTATGTCCGTGCGGCACAACGGGCGAGAGTCCCACGCTCAGCCACGAAGAGCATCTCCGGGTTGTAGAGATTACCGTTCAAGAGGCAAACGGCCGAGTGCCGGTGGTTGCAGGCGCGGGCGGTTACAACACCGAGCACGTGATCGAGCTGATTGCGGAACTAAAAGCACTCGGCGTTTCGGGCATCCTCTCCGTGACGCCCTATTACAACAAGCCCACGCAAGAGGGCCTGTACCAGCACTATCGCACGATTGCGGAATCGACCGCCCTGCCGATACTTGTTTACAGCGTGCAAGGGCGCACTGCCGTGAACGTCGAGCCCGCGACCTTAGTGCGCTTGTCCGAAATTCCGAACATCGTGGGAGTGAAAGAGGCGTCCGGGAGCGTCGCGCAAATGGCAAGCATCCTCGCCCGTGTTCCGGAGCGATTTGTTGTTCTTTCCGGTGACGATGCACTTGCACTACCGCTGATCGCGCTTGGCGGAAAGGGCGTTATATCGGTCATCTCGAACGAAATACCTGCGGAATTCGGCGAGCTCACACGGGCAGCACTGAAAGGCGATTTCGCCCGCTCACGCGAACTCCAGAGAAAAAATCAGGCTCTGATGGAGATCAACTTCGTCGAGACGAGTCCCGGGCCCGTAAAGTTCGCGATGGCGCGCATGGGACTCCTCGAGCCGGTCTGGCGCCTGCCCATGGTTGCGCCTCAACCGAGCTCGCAACAGAAGATCGAATCGGTGTTGGAAGGCCTCGGCCTGCTCGCCGGAGTTCGTGTTTGAGCTTGTCGGTGGACGTCACAAACCTGCAGCAGAGTATTGAGGAGCTGTTCGAAGCGAAGCTCGCGAGTTACTCCGATACCGATCAGGAGTTGTTCTTTCATTTCCGCGATCTGCTGAATGCCGGCACCGTTCGCGCAGCAGAGCCCGATGCCAGGCAGCCTACTGGCTGGCGTGTGAATAGCTGGGTGAAGAAAGGCATCCTGCTCGGTTTCAGAATGGGCGGGATCATCGAAATGGCAAATGCCGGGCCACTGCAATTCTTCGATAAGTCCACTTACCCTACGAAAACGTTCACTGCGATCGACGGTGTCAGAATCGTGCCCGGTGGTTCCAGTATTCGCGACGGTTGCTTCGTGGGCCGCGGAGTAACGTGCATGCCGCCGATGTATATCAACGTAGGCGCATACGTGAGCGACGGCACGATGGTCGATTCGCACGCGCTCATCGGCAGCTGCGCTCAGATAGGACGCAACTGCCATATCTCTGCGGCAGCCCAAATCGGCGGCGTTCTGGAGCCCGTCGGCGCGTTGCCCGTCATCATCGAAGACGAAGTGCTGGTGGGCGGCAATTGCGGTGTTTACGAGGGAACAATTGTGAAGCAGCGTGCTGTTCTCGGCAGTGGAACCATTCTCAATCGTTCGACCCCGGTCTACGATCTCGTGCGCGGCACTGTCCACCGAGCGACCGACACAGCACCACTCACGATTCCAGAACAGGCGGTCGTGGTGTCAGGAGCTCGCCGCGTTAGTTCCGGCCCCGGAAAAGAGTGGGCCATCTCGCTCTACACGCCGGTAATCGTGAAGTATCGGGACGCGAATACGGAAGCGAAGATTCAGTTAGAAGATCTGCTGAGATAATCGCCCTTTCTCGGTAACGGCTGCACCACAGACGGCTCAATGTTTGATGCTCTGCACATCGGCCGCCTTCGGCAACCACGATTTCCATTCGTGAGCCACGGCGACGAGAGATCGAAGAGCAACCGGCAAGTGCGATGAGCGGCGATAGATGAGACCGGTTATGCTGAACAATTGCCGCTCGTGCAATCGAACAATCTTCAACGCGCCGCGTCGAAGATCCTCGGATACACTCCAGAGCGGCAGAAGAGAGATACCGACCCCGAGCTTTACGAGCTCCTTAATCGAGTCGGCCTGATCGTTTTGCATGACGATCTTTGGCTCGAACGCCACCTCGGTGCAGAAGCGGCGAATCGCTGATTCGATCACGACCGAGCGTTGGTACAAAATGAACGGTTTGGCTGAAAGCTCGTCCACCGACGCCGTCCCGCATCTTCTCGTTGGATAATCGGGCGGCACGACAAATACCAACTCGTAACGCCACAACGGGTCGCGAACTAAATCCGGATCGTCGGTCAGCACTCTCCCGTCCGGAGGAAAGGTTGGCTCATCGGCGGGCAGGTTCATTATGATCAGATCCACTTTCCCGGCGTACAAATCTTCAAAGAGCATCTGATCGTTGCCTGTGATGAGCCGCAATTGCATGTTCGGGTATTTCGAAACGTAGGCGTGAATCAGATGCGGAACGATGGAAACGCTGATATGAGGACCGCAGCCGAGGTACAGTGATCCGCATTGGACGCCGCTGAGTTCGCGCACTGCGCCGACTGCCTCGTCGTGCACCCGAACAAGACGACGGCAATACTCCAGCAGCAGCCGCCCGGCGGGAGTCAAGACCAGCTTGCGTCCTGATCGTTCGTACAGCTTCTCGCCGAATTCCTGTTCCAATTGATGGATCTGGGCGAATACGGCCGGCGGAGATAAGTGCAGACGCTCGCCGGCCTTGCCGAAGCCGCCCAACTCGCCGATGGCGATGAGCGCACGGGAATGCGCAAACTCCAAACTCGAACCCCTCTGGGCGGAGATTATAGCAACTCCATAGCTCCGACCCTGAGCGTAGTCTCAAGTGACGCTGAGGTGCTTGCGCCCGTTGATCGTCGGACGCGGTAGTGTACCGCAGAATGCGACTCCAAGCTCTCGTGCGGCATCAAACAAAGCCGCTGACTGTGTTCCAGACATGCGTCACCTGCGAAACAGCGTTTTGATTGGCCTGATTGTTGTGCTTGCAGCTTCATTCGTCCGCGATGAAGCCGAACATCTTGCGCCCGCTCCGGTCGGTGCTGCGCGTCTGCTGCTTCTTCCTGCGCCCGAGCGCATCGACATGCCCCTCCTCACCATTCGCGTGCGTCAGGTCGCAAATACCA
>JAFAQG010000773.1 GCA_019246575.1 Acidobacteriaceae bacterium | reverse complement strand
CTATCGGCCTTGCCGCGGCGATTCCGGCGGCTATCTTCTATAACATCTTCGGAACGCGAATCAAGGAGATGGGCACTCGCATGGAGGATTTCGCAATCGAGTTTCAGAACCTTGCCGAGCGCGATTTCGGGAGCTAGGACGCGAACGCGATGGCATTCACTCTGAACGAAAACGGCGGGCGAAGAGGACGCCGCTTCGGCGGTCCTTCGGCCGTCTCCGAAATCAACGTAGTGCCGCTCGTCGACGTTGTTCTTGTGTTGTTAATCATCTTCATGATTACGGCGAACGTCATGGAGTTCGGTCTGGATATTCAAGTTCCCAAGGTCCGGCGAGTACAGAACACCGCGCAGGATCTGCCCGTTATCAGCATTACGAAAACAGGCGAATCATATCTCAATGACAAGCCGATCAATATCAACCTTCTCGCGCAAGGCATTCACAACCGGTTTCACAACGCGACGGCCGTCTATGTGCGCGCCGATAAGGAAACGCCGTGGGATCCGATCGCGCAGATTGTAGCTGAGCTTGGGGAAGCCAAGTACGAGGTTCGGATGGTGACTGCGCCGATCGATTCGGCTACGCGCCAGCGCCGGTGACATGGCAGAGCCGCTCGACATCCTTGATGAACGCGATCCGTTCGCGTTCCCATTCATCGGATCGCTACTGGTACACGGAAGCGTCGTTGCGCTATTGCTCCTCGGCTGGTATTGGATGAACCGCACTCGCGAAACGTTCGGTGAGCCGAACCCGGCCGGCGGGCCGGCGTATGCTGTTTCGCCGGTGAGCAAGATTCCGATTCCGCCGCGCGATACGCCCCCGAATCCGGTAGCGGCCGACACGCAGTCGAGCGTTCCCACTGCTCCCGCGAAACAGCAGGTCGAGAAAAAGCAACCTGTTCCGGATAAGAACGCTTTCGACATTGCGGATAAGCGCAAGCGCCAGGACCAGCGCCCGATGCAGCAGCAGAAGTATATGCAACCCGCGCCGCCGAACCAGGTTTATAGCCAAACCCGAACGGCGGTCTCGAGCCCGATGTACGGCGGCCAGACGGGGGCGGGGCAGGTTGGCATCGGCCCCAACTCTCCGCTCGGCACGCGATTAGGCGCATATGCAGAGTTGGTGAGGACGCGAATCGCCCAGCAGTGGCTTACCAATGGATTGGACGCGCGCACGCAATCGCAACCTGCAATTCTCAGCTTCATCATCATGCGTGACGGCAGTATCCGGAATCCGCAGATCATTCAGACCAGCGGGAATCCGTTAATTGATAACAGTGCGCTACGTGCCGCTTATCAATCGAATCCGCTGCCGCCGCTTCCTCCGCAAGTAAGTGAAAATTACATTTCGGCTCAGTTTACATTTAACTTACGTTAATGCGAATACTTATCGCTTTCGCTCTTGTTCTGGTCGGCGGGCGTTGTTGGCTTCCTGCCATGCAGCAGATCAGCGGCAACATCGAGAAGAATCCCGGTAAACCCCATGTTGCCGTTCCGGATTTCCGCGCATCGGGCGCAGCCGCCGCGCTCATCGGCGCATTCAATAAAACGGTGGCGGATGACCTCCAAAGCTCGCCGCTCATCAACTTCGTTCCGAAGACACTTTATCCGTTGCAGATTCCACAGCAACCATCGGACCTGATCGGCGGAGTTGCGCCACCAAGCCCCACGGCAGTAAATCCGCAGGGCCGGCGCTTAAGCGATTGGAGTCTTCCACCGGTTGCGACGAATTTCCTCGGCATCGGATACGGCGCAGAGGACCGCGGGCAATTCGTCGTATTCGGCTGGCTTTACAGCACCGCACCGACCATTGCGACTCTGCAGCAGGCGCAGGTGTTCGGGAAGGTGTACACAGCAACACTCAATGAGGAGGGCGCAGTCGACGCCGGCCATCGCTATGCCGCTGACATTCTTGCGCAGTTCGGCGGCAAGAGCCTCGTGGGCACGCGCATCGTATTTGTCTCGGACCGCACTGGATCAAAAGAAATCTGGGTGATGAACTGGGACGGTACCGATCAGCGTGCGCTAACTCACTACGGCTCACTTACGACATTTCCCTCCGCATCTCCCGACGGCCGTATCGTCGCGTTCACAAGCTATGCGGGCGGGAGCCCGAGCATCTACATGCTCTCGCTCGACACCGCCCGCAAGTTTCCGTTTTATAACCAGCGCGCCTCGATGAACGCATTTGTCACTTTCACCCCGGATTCGAAGCAAGTTATCTTCTCGTCAACTGCAGGCGGCGGCGCAGCGCAGCTCTTCATGGCAAACGTGGACGGCAGTAGTTTCCACCGCATTACCTCTTCCGGCGCCATCGAAGTGGAACCCAAGATCAATCCGAAAACGGGTACCGACATGGTGGATGTCTCGGACCGGTCGGGCCTTCCGCAGATCTACCACATGAATCTCGAAGGCGCCGATGTGCAGCGGCTTTCCGCCGGCACAGGCGAGGCCACAAACCCGTCGTGGAGTCCGGATGGAGCGCACATTGCATTCGCGTGGACGAAAGGTTTCGAACCGGGCAATTACAACATCTTCGTCATGGATGTCGCGACCCAGCAAACGACCCAGCTTACGGCTAACGAGGGACGCAACGAAAACCCCAGCTGGGCTCCCGATGGGGTTCACATCGTTTACGCTTCGAAGCGGGGCCGGCAATCCCAGATCTGGACCATGAACGCGGACGGAACCGGCAAGCATCCGCTTACGCAATCCGGCAACAACGAAAAGCCGGTGTGGGTTAATGCCGAACAATAAAAACGCACGTATTGAATACAATCTCAGGGAGGAGATTCAATCACCATGACCAAACGTAGAGCATCGCTGTATGTCGCTGCAGCGCTCACGTTGCTAATAGTTAGTGGTTGTCATAAGAAGAAAGCGCCGCCCCCGCCGCCACCTCCGGCGCCAGCCCCGGCGCCGGCGCCAAATAAACCAACAATCAGCTACTTTACTGCCGAACCCGAAACCGTAAACAGTGGCCAAGCGTCGTCGCTGCGCTGGTCCGTTACCGATGCAACAACTGTCGAGATCGATAACAACATCGGCCAGGTAAGTCCGAACGGCCGTCGTGCCGTGTACCCGACTGCGACCACAACTTATACGCTGACCGCGACCGGACCAGGGGGGACCAGCACTGCGAGTACAACGGTAACGGTAAGTACACCGCCTCCGCCCGCTCCTGTTCAGGCGCCTGCAGGACCGTCGGCTGCCGAGATCCTTGCAAAGCAAGTGCAGGATTTGCATTTCGACTACGATAAGAGCGACATTCGTCCGGTGGATCAACCGATTCTCCAGGCCGACGCCAATGCGCTGAAGACAATTTTCAGCATGGATCCGAACTTCGTCGTCACCATAGAAGGTCATTGCGATGAGCGGGGCTCAGCCGAGTACAACCTTGGGCTTGGAGATCGCCGCGCCACGGCAGTCAGAGACGGGCTGGTCGGTTTGGGGGTGCCGGCAGACAAGCTGAAGACGATCAGCTACGGTAAAGAACGGCCGCTTTGCACAGACGCAACGGAAGACTGCTACGCCCGGAACCGGCGCGCGCACTTCTCGACAAACCAATAAAGATAACGGCGCGGCGTCGTTTTTCTTTACACTAGATACAAACGCACGTACTAAAGGGACGGGTCGCATCCGTCCCTCCTATTGAGGAGTTCACTCGAATGAAATATCTGCGCCTTGCAGCTTTACTGACTGCGTGCTCCGCCGTTTCGCCGGCAGCCAATAAAGACCTGATCGAGTTACAACGTGACGTGTCGATTTTGCAAGACAAGATCGACACCATGCAGCGCGATCTTGATACCAAAATGGGCGAACTAGCGGCCAGAATGCAGCAGGTGCAGGATAACTCGGCGAGATCGAACGCGCAGGTGCAAGATGCCGTGACAAATGGGCTCGGTAGGCAGTTAGCTCCCATCGCTGGCCTGAGCGCCAAAGTCGATACCACCAGCGATGATGTTCGCGCTCTAAAAGATGCCCTGAACGATCTGGGGGCGCGGCTCGAGCGTCTGGACGCCAAGGTTACGGATCTCAAGAATCAGATGCAGATCATCCAGAATCCACCAGCGGCGCCCGGTGCGACACCCGCGGGCCTTCCAGGCGCCGTGGCGACCCCCGGTGCAACAAATGGGCCGCCGCCCGGCATGAGCGCCGAGAAGACCTACACCGACGCCCGTCGCGATCTGCAAACCGGCAACGCCGATCTCGCTTATCAGGAATTTCAGCAATATCTTACGTATTTTCCGAACACAGAGCTGGCTGCGAGCGCGCAGTATTACATTGGCGAAATCTCATTCAATAAGGGCGATTACAACGGGGCTATCCAGGCCTTTGACGCCGTATTGGAACGCTATCCACAAAATGCAAAAACGCCCGATGCGCGGCTGATGAAGGCGACAGCGCTTCTGAAATCCGGTCAGCGGACGCGCGCTATCCAGGAATTTCGGGCTCTCATCGAGAGTTACCCGCATACGGACGATGCCCGCCGGGCGCAACAGCAGTTGAGGCAGTTAAGCGCGTCGTCAGCACCCGCCTCATCGGCACGGCGCAGGTAGGTTACATTGCTTCACTCACGTTCGGGACTCCGTGTCGACACTTCGCTTTTCAGAAGCGCCGTTTTGCGGTCCAGGCCCCAGCGATAGCCGGCGAGGTCGCCGCCGCTCCGAACAACTCGATGGCACGGTATCGCGAGCGCTACCGGATTCGCGGCGCAAGCTGACGCGACGGCGCGAGCCGCCGCCGGCTTTCCAATCGCCTTCGCGAGTTGCTTAGAGGTGCGCGTTTCGCCGATCGGGATGTCGCGTATGGCGGTCCAGACTCTGTGCTGAAACACCGTTGCCTTGATATCCAAGGGCAATTCCAGATCGCGAATCGGACCTTCGATGAACCGTAATACTTTCTCGCGATAACACGCGAGGGCCGCGTTATCCCGGGTGAGAACCGCTCTCTTGAACTCGCTGCGGAGTTCTGCTTCGAGCTCGTCCGCGTTATTGCCGAATCGCAAGCTGCACACCCCGATCGTTGTCGCCGCAAGCAGAGCAGTTCCAAGTGGCGTCGAGAAGGTCGAGTAGCAGATCGCTGTCCCGACGCCCGCCTGAGCGTATTGCCGGGGCGCCATGCCGAGGCGGCCGTTCGCGGTTTCATACAGCGCACGACTCGACCCGAAACCCGCGGCATAGAGCGAATCGGTGATGCTGACGCCCCGAGCAACTTCTCGCTTGAACGCCTCGAAGCGGCGCGCCTCCTGAAACTCCCTCGGGCTTACGCCGAGGGCTTGCTTAAATGTGCGCTGAAAATGAAAGGCACTCCTCCCGAGCTGTCGCGCGAGTTGTTCCAAGCTCGTTTGCTCGCCGGATCGGCGCGCCATCAGATCGCAGGCATCTTCAATCAGTTGCTGTTCGGAGTTTGCCTCGTTTGGCCGGCAGCGGCGGCAGGCTCGATATCCGGCCTGCTCGGCTGAACATGCATCGCGGAAAAACTCGACTGAGGCTCTTCGCGGACGGCGGCTCGGGCACGAAGGCTTGCAGTAGATGCCGGTGGTCTTGACAGCATAGAACATAAGCCCATCCGCGCGCCGATCTCGCGCGAGTATGGCTCTCCACATTTCATCGCCGTTTGTGCCGGCGTTTGCGATTGCATTCGTCATCGTGATCTCCGCTTTCAGTTTCCACCAAAGCGGTTTCGACAACTATCCGAATCTTGCGGTCAAAACAGCATTATCGTAGCGCGTTTCGAGCCCCCGAAGATTACTGGGTTACGTCAGCGGGCTCCGCCGGACCGAGCATGTAGCGCGCAGCTGAAATGGCCGGTGCTTTTCTGGTTTCCGCGCGGTCGGATCTGAAACTCGACCGGCTGCCCTCGCTCAGCAGCTTCGCCATCAGGGGAAGGCTCGTGTAATTAGCCTCGACGTAGTCGACTCCCAGCGTGGTCAACGCCAGTTCAGCGCCATCTTCCTGGCTCACATACTTCTTATGTCGCAGATACCAAAGCGTGAAATCCAGGTACTCGCGCGGGAACCCCATCTGCGCCTCCAGGTCTAGCAGGGAAACGTGGGGATTATTTATGTCGGCGCGACATTTCCTATAAAGCAGCGACAGGACTGCGAGACGGCGGTTTACCTCTCCCTCTACGCCGTCGAGAAAATCTACCGATTCGAAAACCGCGCTCGGCTGCGGCCGCCTGTTGGTAAGGGATTCGTCGTACTCGGCGCGACGCTCCGGGTCCGATAACACCTCATATGCCCGGTTCAGGTGAAGAAACTTCTCGGGATCACCGCTTTCGGGGTTATCCGGATGGTAACGGCTTGCAAGAAACCGGTACACGCGCTGTATTGTGTCCGGCTGTGCGTTCGGGCTGATCTGCAGGAACTCGTAATGGTCTGCCTCTTCATCGGTTGTGAGCGCACTCCGGCTCTTTCTGGCTGCTTCGTCCAGCTCGAGTCCGATCACGAAGGCGCCCCCGCGCTGGCTGGAATGGCGGACCACGCAATAACCTCCCAGGGTGCCATCTTCTCCTTGAATGTAAACAGACGTGCCAGGCCGGATGTCTGAAGGACATCGAATGCCCAGACCGGAATCGGATGCATTTGTGCCGCGAACCTGGGCCGAGCGAGTGAGACCCGCATCGTCTTGCCAGCTAATGGAATAGGACTTCTCGGAGGGTCTCCTGGGCTCGCGCCGTCTGTTTACTTGCATGAAATACGCCTCTAGTGCTGTTATCGGCTGTTTGTCGAGATCGTTCGGCCGAAACGGATAAAGACCTGACTGTTGCTTTATCAAATCCGACCAGTTTGGAAGTGGCCGGCTGATGTCGGAAGTGCATTCTGCGAAAATAAGACTAGACGGCCACCTGGGTTGGCACGTGCATTCCTGATGCGCCGTTGAAAGGGGAACGGAATGTCGAAAAGCTTACTGGAACAACTTCGTCAAATGACAGTCGTGGTGGCCGACACCGGAGACATTCAGGCCATTGAAAAGGTGAAGCCTCAGGATGCGACCACGAATCCGTCCTTAATTACAACCGCGGCTCAGATGCCGCAATACCAGCAGATCGTCGACGACGTGCTGCTGCAGGCGAAGAAGGAGCTGGGCGACAACGCAAAGGACAGCGATGTTGCGACACTCGCGTTCGAACGCCTCGCGGTAGCCTTTGGCAAGAAGATACTGGCCATTATTCCTGGCCGCGTCTCGACGGAAGTGGACGCGAGACTTTCTTACGACAAGGAAGCGACGCTCGCGAAGGCTCGCTCCATCATCGAGCAGTACGAAAAAGCGGGAATTTCGCGCGAACGCGTTCTGATCAAGATTGCCTCCACATGGAACGGCATCAGGGCTGCTGAGGTCCTCGAAAAAGAGGGCATTCATTGCAACCTGACACTCATGTTTGGACTACATCAAGCCATCGCCTGCGCCGATGCAGGCGTGACGCTCGTATCGCCATTCGTCGGCCGTATTCTCGACTGGTACAAGAAGCAATACAATCGCGACTACACCGGGGCCGAAGATCCTGGCGTACAATCCGTGACACGAGTCTACAACTATTTCAAGAAATTCGGCTATAAGACTGTAGTGATGGGCGCGAGCTTCCGCAAC
>JAFAQG010000401.1 GCA_019246575.1 Acidobacteriaceae bacterium | reverse complement strand
GAAAAAGCGCGTCATGCGCGTGTCGCGCCGGCTCCACAGATTGCGGTCGGCTACGACGCAAAATCGCCCAACGGCTGGCGCTACGACAAGGACGATCCGCAAAGCGGGAAACCCATTGTTCGCCTGCGGGCGGATTCCGCGCAGGCGACGCACGATCCTTCCACATTAGAGATACACGGCTTGGGCTTACGGCTGTACGACAAAAACGCCTCTTCATACACGTACGTGCGATGCGAAAAGGGCTTTTTCGATGAGCGCTCGGGACTGCTGAAGTCAGACGGAGAGGTTTCGATCGTGATGAACGTGCCCGCCGACAAAGAAGACGACAACAAGAGCGAGTTAGCCAAACGGGTGCGCGTCACCACCTCGGGCGTCACGTACGAAACCAAAACAGGCAAAGCAACCACCGATCAGGCGGCATCGTTTCTGTTTACAAAAGGCGACGGACAGGCGGTTGGTGTTGAATATGACCCCAACACGAAGATCCTGCACCTGAAATCGAAGATTGCGCTGGATTGGATCGGCGATGGCCCTCCCGAAAACAAAATGCACATCGAATCGGCGGACTTGGTTTACAAGGAAACCGAGCAGAAGATTTATCTTTCGCCGTCGGCCACGATGCACCGCCAGACGACCAGCATTACGGCCCAGAATCCGGTCGTAACTTTGCAGGATGGCCACTTGCAGCAGATCGTCGGCGAGCATGCCTTTGGAACGGACGATCGCGATGAACGGCACACGTCGTATTCAGGTGACAAGATGACGGCGATCTTCGACGAAGATGGCAACCTGGTGAACATTGTCGGCGAGAGCAACGCGAAGGTACAGTCGAAACAACCGGGATCGGAGACAACGCTGACGGGCGACAAGGCTGATTTGCGCTTCGCGGTCTCCAAAAAGCAGGTCGATGGCAAGGAACAGGACTCGAGCGACCTTCACCTGGTGCTGGCCGACGGGCACGCGGTGGCGGAATCGATTCCGCAGCCGCAACCGGGCGTGCAACTGGCTGAGACGCGCATCTTACGCAGCGAGCACATTGAACTTGAAATGAAGCCCGGCGGGCAGGATGTACAGGAGATTCGTACGTCGGCGCAGGCACAACTGGAGTTCAAGCCAAACCGCCCCGAGCAATCGCATCGAGTCATCGATGCATCGCGCTTACGCGTGCTTTACGGCGATGGCAGCTATGTCGACACGTTTCTGGCGTGGAATGCGGCGACTCATACCGATAAGCCGGCCTCTACTGCGGGCGTAAAGGCCGCGCCTGCGCAGGACGCCGCGCCGCAAGATCCGCAGCCGCCGGCGCTCACCTGGAGCGATCAGCTGGTCGCGAAATTCACTCCCGGCAGCAACCAGGTAGCGACAGTCGAGCAGACCGGCAACTTCCGCTACGAAGAAGGCGTGCGGAAGGCTTGGGCCAAAAAGGCGTTTCTCGAACAAACGATTAATCGCATTACGCTCACCGACTCGGCGCGGGTTCTGGACGACACCGGGTCTGCGATAGCCGATCAAATCGTCATGGATCAGGCGAACGGCGATATGGACGCCACGGGTCACGTCTTTTCGACACATGCGCCTAACAAAAACCAGAAGCCCGGCACGTCGATGCTGGACGACACAAAGACGATGGAAGCGCAGGCCGATAAGATGCGCACGCGCGAGAACAACACGAAAGTTCACTACGAAGGCCATGCCGTTATGTGGCAGGGCGCGAACCGCATTTCGGCCCACGAGATCGATGTAGACCGCGACGCTCAGTCGCTGCACGCTATCGGCGATGTTGTGTGTGAGCTCGTTGATAACAAGTCCAACAACGAATCGCCGCCCGAGAACGGATCCCGCAACACCACTGCCGAGGCAAAACAAGGGCACACTCAGCCGGCAACTCCGCCAGTATTCACTGTAGTCCGCGCGCCGGAGCTTTTTTATCGCGATGACACGCGCGTGGCTGATTACATCGGCGGCGTCAAGCTTACGCGCGAAAAGATGACCGTGAATGCAAAAGAGGTGCTCGCATACTTGAACCCGAAGAACGGCGATAACAAGGATGAGTCATCCCTTGATCACGTGTTTGCAAACGGCAGCGTCAATATTCAAAGCGTTGCCGAAGACAAGCGGACACGGACGGGCACTTCTGAACATTGCGAGTATTATACGAAGCAGAATAAAGTCATCCTGAACGGCGGCGCTCCACAAATGGTTGATAGTTACAAGGGCATCACCAAAGGACGCCAGCTTACGTATTACGATGACGACGACCGCCTTGTGGTAGAAGGCGAGAAGAAACAATTGGCCTACACGCAGATGAAGAAGAAGTAGCTGCCGCGCCGC
Organism: Acidobacteriaceae bacterium; assembly: GCA_019246575.1. The sequence goes on along the minus strand of JAFAQG010000401.1, from coordinate 724 downwards.
AAGCGCATCCATGTCATCTCTTCGGGCCCAAGCACGCGTCAACATCTGGATTTATGGCTGCGTCGCTGTGTTGGCCGTGCTGTGCTCACTGTTTGTGGTCAAGAACGTAGACTTGAGTGTCTATTGGTACGGTGTCAACGGGTTTTTTACAGGTACACGCCCGGCATATGGCCCCACGAGTGGGCTTGGCTTCCCGCTCGAATACCGATATCCGCCAGCAACCTATCTACTGCTCTTCCCGTTGAAGTGGTTTTCGTTGCGTGTAGCGGGCTTCTGCTGGATGCTCGCCGCGTGGGCCACCGCGACCTTCGCGGTTTCGCTAGCCATCACGGTGCGAGGCCTGTGCTTCAGCCGCAGTTCCATGGTTGCTTGCTGCGCGTTTCTGTGCGCGTACGTGGTGCTTGCCGTTCGGTACGGAAATGTCCAGCCCTTTGTCATCGCGTGGATCTTTATGGCGTTGATTCTGTCCGAAACACATCCAGCCTGGGCAGGCATTCTACTGTCATTGGCCGTGACGTTCAAGGTTTGGCCCGTCATGTTCTTACCCTGGCTGTTTCACCGAACGAGGATTCGGGCGGTGTCCTATTTCGCGATGTTCCTCGCAGCAATCTGGACGGCTCCCGTCTTCGTGTTCGGGCCGGCTGGTTACATTTCGCTGCTTCGCGACTGGTATGCGGCTGTGGCGCGTGTTGGAGCCACTTACTCGGAGTTTTATTACTTCCCT
>JAFAQG010000279.1 GCA_019246575.1 Acidobacteriaceae bacterium | reverse complement strand
CCATCGAGCGGTGCGATTGCCCGCCGGGGAACGTGAGTCTTTTTTACGCGCGGCGTGCAGGGGCGATGAGGCTTTGGAGCAGCAGGTCCGGTCGCTGCTCGCCTCGGACGAGGGAGCGGGAAGCTTTCTCGAAGAGCTGGCTGTAGGCGGGGCGACGCGCACAGAACCCACAGTTGGCGGCGAAACGCTAGATGCCGCGGATGCGCTTATAGGGCAGACGATCTCGCATTATCGGATTACGGCCAAGCTCGGGGGCGGCGGCATGGGCGTAGTCTATAAGGCCGAGGATGCGCGGCTGCGCCGTTCGGTTGCGGTCAAATTTTTGCCGGATGAAGTTGCGCGCGATCCGCAAGCGCTCTCGCGGTTTCGACGCGAAGCACGAGCCGCTTCCTCCCTAAATCATCCGAATATCTGCACGGTTCACGACATCCATGACATAGGGGAGAGAGAAGAGCGGGCCTTCATCGTCATGGAGTATCTGGAAGGCGCAACGCTGAAGCATGTCATCTCCGGCCGGCCGCTCGAGACCGAAGCTCTGTTGAGTGTTGCCATCGAGATCGCCGACGCTCTGGACGCCGCGCATGCTCAAAGCATTGTTCATCGGGATATCAAGCCTGCAAACATCTTTGTCACGGCCCGGCAACACGCGAAGATTCTTGATTTCGGACTGGCGAAAGTGGCGACACGGGGAGTACTGCAACGGTTTTCGGGACAAGCGAGCGAAGAACAACTCACCAGTCCCGGCGCGGTATTCGGCACGGTTGCGTATATGTCTCCCGAGCAGTTGCTCGGCAAGGAACTGGATGCGCGCACGGATTTGTTCTCGTTCGGCGTGGTGCTTTACGAGATGGCGACCGGAGTTGCTCCGTTCAGCGGCGATACCACTGCGGCCACGTTCGATGCGATCCTGCACCGGTCGCCGCTGAAGCCGTCGAGTTTGAATGCGGGCGTCCCCGCTGAGCTGGACCGCATCATTTTGAAAGCGCTGGAAAAGGACCGCGATTTGCGGTATCAACACGCTTCGGAGATGCGCGCCGATTTACAGCGATTGAAGCGCGACTCCGGACGGTCTCAATGGCCGGGCGAATTGCGTAGTCCGAAGGATACGCCGGGGCCCTCTCGAATACCGCGGCAGCGAAGCAACCCTCGATGGCCAGTGATAATAGGTGCGGCCGCGGTCCTGCTCGCGGGACTCACTTACTTCTTCACACGCCCGCTGCCGGTCCCGCGTGTTTCCGGTTACGTTCAGATTACTCATGATGGGGAGGCGAAAGGCGGAGTTTTGGGGGCGGCAGTAACCGATGGCCCGCGAATTTATTTTGCCCAAAGCTGGGCCAGTAGCTCTGTTATGGCTCAAGTTTCGAGTGCGGGCGGGGAGACCGCTGTGCTGCCGACGCCGTTCTCCTCGCCCGACGTTCTCGATATCTCGCCGGATCGCTCCGAACTCCTGGTGGCATCCGCGAATACGGGCGGCTCGCTGCGATGGCCGCTCTGGGTGGTTCCGGTACCGGCCGGAACGCCACGACGCTTCGGAAACGCGCTGGCAACCGGAGCGGCCTGGTCCCCGGACGGGAAGGAGATCGCGTATGCGAGCGACCGGAATTTATATGTTGGAAAAACCGACGGGAGTGAAACCAGAAAGCTTGCGAGCCTGCCGGGAACCGGTTGGTGGTTGCGGTGGTCGCCGGATGGTAAACGTCTGCGCTTAACCATCGGTAATGTGATCGACAAATTCGGACCGCTTGCGATTTGGGAAATTTCGGCCGATGGGACCGGGCTCCATCCTCTCCTGCCGGGTTGGAACAAGCCGCCAGCCGCGTGCTGCGGCAACTGGACTCCTGACGGGAAATACTTCGTGTTCGAATCGACGCGCAACGGAAGGACTGATATTTGGGCAACGCGAGAGCGGGCTCGCGGCCTCCTTGGCAAATCCGGCAACGAGCCGGTGCAACTCACGTCGGGCCAGTTGAGTTCCGTCGCGCCAGTTCCAAGCCCTGACGGCAAGAAACTCTACGTTGTCGGCCAACAGCTTCGCGGCGAACTTGAGCGATATGACTCCACTTCGCACGAATGGGCGCCCTACTTATCGGGCGTATCGGCCGAGTTCCTAGATGTCTCGCGTGACGGTCAGTGGGTCACCTACGTTACGTTTCCCGAGGGTGTGTTGTGGCGCAGTAGAATCGACGGTACCGACCGGCTCCAACTCACTGCGCCACAGGTGCTGGTCATCACGCCGCGCTGGTCTCCCGACGGGAAGCGAATCGCGTTCCAGACGTTCCCACCAGATAAGCCTTCACAGATCTACGTGATCTCTGCGGACGGCGGCACGCCTGAGTTAGCGTTCGAGGAGAAGCACAATCAAATGCGGCCTTATTGGTCTCCCGACGGGAACTCGATTGTGTTCAGTTACCCGCCCTGGATAGAAGGGGGGCCGCGCGACGTGGTTGTCCTGAACTTAAGAACGCACACACCGGTGCATTTGCCTGGATCAACGGGGCTACTTCTTGCCACATGGTCGCCGGACGGCCGGTACATCACGGCGAGACGCGCCGATCATTCGGCGCTGATGCTCTTCGATTTCAAGACGCAGACGTGGTCGGAACTGGCGCGCGGACCGCTGAACTGGGCAGATTGGTCGCGAGATGGCAGGTACGTCTTTTTCGAGCAAGAGGGTAAAGAGCACTCGATCATGCGTATCGGGCTCCACGATCGCTCACTCGTGCAGGTCGCCAGTTTAAAACATTTCAAGCGCACCGGAACCTCCGGCGGCTTCTGGTTCGGCCTGACGCCGGACGATTCGCCGTTGCTACTGCGCGATGTGGGCACGCAAGAGATTTATGCGCTCGACTGGCAGGAGCAATAGATGCGGGCGAGCATGGGTGCGATGTCCGCGGCGTGGATATTGTTGTTCGGCGCGCACGTGGCCTGCGGGTACTCGGTGTTGTCGCATGAAGCGCTGGTGGACGCACTGTGGGATGTGGCGATCAAGCCAACCCTGATGGAGCGATTTCCTTCGGCTACTCCCGAACAGTTGAAAGAGGCACATGGGTACGCCTATGGCGGAGCAATCATCCAGGACATGGGCTTCTATCCTCAGGGCAACGGGTATTTCAGTGACCTGACGCATTATGCGCGGCCAGGCGATTTTATCCGAGCGCTGCTACGAGATGCACAAACGCTGGATGACCTGGCGTTTGCGCTAGGCGCGCTGTCGCATTTTGCGGGAGACTGCTATGGACACCGGTACGGCACAAATATTGCGGAACCGCGGGTTTATCCGAAGCTGAAGAAAAAATACGGAACGAGCATCACGTACGCACAGAACCCGAACAAGCACCTGAAGACGGAATTCGGTTTCGATGTGCTGGAGGTGGCGAGAGGCAATTATGCTTCTCAGGCGTATCACGATTTCATCGGGTTCTATGTTGCGCGGCCGCTGCTCGAGCGCGCATTTCGCGAGACGTATGGTTTCGAGCTGGCGGATATGTTCGGCGATTTGCCGAGAGCGATCGAATCCTATCGCCGGACGGTCAGCAACCTGGTTCCGCTCGCAACTCGGGTAGCGTGGGCGCAGCATAAGGATGACATTGAGAAACTGCGGCCCGGGATCACGCGGCGGCGGTTCGTGTATGTCATGCGGCGGCCTTGTAACGACGCGCAAAACGGGCGCGGGGTCAGCCGCGCCGCGCAAAGGGTTAGCGATTCGATGTCCTGCATCGCGGCGCGCATCCGCGCCCTTTACGCTAACTCCGAACGGGAATGGGGCAGGAATTATGAGCGGCCGAGCGTTTGGGACCGCATTCTGGCCTTTCTATTGCGGGTGTTGCCGCCGATTGGTCCGCTAAACACGCTGCACTTCAAGGTGTTGACGCCACCGGCACAGCAGGACTTTATGCGCAGCTTCGAGCTGGCCACGGAGTTATATCGGAACCAGCTACGGGCGGCGTCGCGGCAGGATGTCAACCTGCCGAACGATAACTTCGATGTGGGTGCGATTACGCCTCCGGCTACCTACACGCTGCAGGATCTTGCGTACGCATATTGGTTGGACCAGCTTGCGGAACAGAAATTCGCCGGCGTCACGCCCGAGGTCCGCGATGCGGTCATCAGCTATTACGCCAACATCGATCTGCCATTTTCGAGTAAGAAGCAAAAGAAAACATGGCGACGGTTGTTAGTGGAAGTGGATCAGCTAAAGCGGTCAGCGCCGGCGAGTGCGGTGGCCACGAACGATCGAGTACGTCAGACCAATCAGGCCGCGTCCGGCAGATGATTGAACTGCAGATCGAGAGACGAGACGCCTCGCTCGGCCGCTTCCTTGACTTCTTCAAGGATTTCGCCGACGACAACGGGATTCACGAGCTGCGATTGGAAACCGTGAAGGACAACGTCGATATCGGGGCGGTGAAGCCCGGAAAGGTCCACAAATTGAACAAAGATCTCGTCGGACTCCGGCGCGATATGACGCACTTCCAAGTTGTAGCCGTTTCATCTTTTTGCCGGATAAGATACGGGAGATGCCAGCGTTCATGTAACCTTGATTACGCTTGCAGGTGCGTGGGGGCAACTCGCCAAAACACGAGTGTGAGCGTGGTTACTGGCATGGATTGGCCGCGCGTTTTTTCGCGCAGCTTGTTTGACAGCCCGAAGTTTTACTTGATAGCATCGCGGGGAATATTACCAGCCTAAGGAGATATGATGCCCTGTCGGATGCGTCGCGGCTCACGCGTCGCGTTGTTAGCTCTCGGAGTAACCTTCTTCTCGTACGCCAACGCACGGGCGCAGAGTGCGTGGCAAGCGGTCGGGCCGAACGGTGGCGACATTCCGGCCATAGCCATCGACCCGACGAATTCGGGGACACTGTACGCAGAATCGCGGCGCGGCGGAATGTTCACCAGCACGGATGGCGCGGGGACATGGAGCCGTATCGGCCGGCCCTTCACGACACAGGTCACCACCCTCAGCCATCCCTTCGTAATCGATCCGGCCACGCCCAGCACGCTCTACACCGGCACGAGCGGCTTCAACAGCACCGCGGGCTATCTTTTCAAGAGTGAGGACAGCGGCAAGACGTGGACGCGGCGGGATAGCGGTCTGCCGTCTAGCGGCGCGGTGTACGCGCTGGCCATCGATCCCCAGACACCGACCACGCTCTACGCAGGTCTCACCGATGGCGGCGGGCTTTTCAAGAGCACGGACGGCGCTCTGAGCTGGCAGCGGATGGATGCAGGAATCACGTCCGGCAAATGGATCCTGTCGCTTGCGTTCGATCCTGTCGATTCGCAGATCGTCTACGCCGGAATCGGAGATGGGACGGGCAATCCCGGCGGGCTGTTCCGCAGCAGCGATGGTGGCCAGAACTGGGCCATGATCGGCCCGGCCTTGGCGGGATTCACGGTCGATGTAATCGCGGTTGACCCGCAAGACGGAACGACCATGTACGCGGGCGTGCGGACGTTCAGTTCATTCCGCGTGTACAAGAGCACGGACGGTGGCGGCAACTGGACGCAGGTCTTGACCGACAACACCAGCCTCAGCGATCTCGCGCTTGATCCTACAGATCACGCGACCGTCTACGTCTCGTTTCTGGGCCGTGTCTGGAAGAGTCACGACGGGGGCAGCACATGGCAGATCACATTCAACCAGCCGAACACAAACCAGCTCGCTGTCGATCCCAACGCTCCGGCCACCGTATACGCCGCCACCGCCACCAGCATCTTCCAGAGCACGGATCAAGGCACAACGTGGGCGGAGGTGAATGCGGGGCTCAATGCGTCGTCGGTCACATCCGTTGTGCTCGATCCTCAGCAACCGGCGACGGTATTTGCGGATGCCCCGAACACCCACATATACAAGAGCGTCGACGGCGGCGCGAGCTGGAATGCAGCCGATTCCGGTCTTTTCTCTTTCCTGATCGGCAACGTCCTCACAATTGACCCGATCAACACCGCCAACCTGTACGTGACGACTTCTGCCAGCGGCGTGAATGCCGTTTATAAGACCTCGGACGCTGGCGCTAGCTGGCAGGCATCGGGAACAGGGTTTTCAGGCGCAACGGTGACCAGTGTCGCCGTAAACCCCGCCGCGAGCGATATCCTATACGCCAGCAGTTACAACAACAATCAAGCAGCTGCCTACCGGAGCGCCGATGGCGGGCAGACGTGGGCGGATGCAGGGTCCGCGGGACTACCAAGTTTCACGTTTCTCGGGTTCATCACCGTTGACCCGACGGTTCCGACGACGTTGTATGGAGGCCTGGCAGGCGGCGGGTTCTTTAAGAGCGTCGACGAAGGCGCGACGTGGACGCAGACGCCGGGCGGATTTACGGGAATCAATACGATCGTCACGAATGCGGCGACGCCGGGCGTGCTCTACGCCGGCACGGGTTTCAATACGAGCGCGTCGGCGGGTCTTTACAAGAGCACCGATAGCGGCGACACTCTGGCGATCACCGGCCTGACCGGCAGGCCGATCGATGCGGTGGGCGTCAGTGTTTCGAGGCCGAACATCGTGTATGCAGGCGGCCGCATCGTTCCGGGGGTCAGCAACAACCTTTATAAGAGCTATGACGGTGGACGACGGTGGGTGCCGATGGGATTCGGCGACCTGGGGGTTCAATCGATCGCCGTCGATCCGACCGATTCCAGAGTCGTTTACGTCGGCACGGATTCCGGCGCCGTGTACAAGACCACGACGGGAGGATGCGCCGCGTTTCATGGTTTCGTACTGTGCCCGATTCCCATCGATTGGAGGTGACTGCGGCCAGCTTCACTGGATCTTCACAGGTTTGAGGATCTGTAGAAGGTTGTTGTAGTCGTCGGTCCAGAGGCGGAGGCCGGGGCGCGGCGCGATGGTTCGACGGTGGACGGCGATGCTCGCGTTGTGAAGGACGGCAGGGTTGCGCGTGACGAGGACCCAATCGGCGGGCTCAATCAGTCGATCTGCGTCTGCCTCGTTCCTCACGAGGATAGATTCGTAGCCGCGAGCGGCGGCGAGCTGTTGGACAACGCTCGCGAGGTCCAGATAGTGGTTCGATACATGGAAGGCCAGCACGCCTGCCGGATTGAGATGCCGGGAATAGAGCGCGAGCGCCTGCTGAGTTAGGAGGTGTATGGGGATTGCATCGCCCGAGAAGGCATCGAGCGCAAGCACGTCGAACGGCGCGCCGGTCTCGCGTTCGAGCGACAGGCGACCATCGCCGATGACCATTTCGGTCCGTGCCCGGCTCTCGCGTAGATAGAAGAAGAGCGATTGAGCGATATCCGCAACCTGCTGGTTGATTTCGTAGAAGCGGAACACGTCTCCGGTGTCGCCATAGGCAGCGACTGTTCCAACGCCAAGACCCACGACACCGATGCGCTTCGGGGCAGGAAAACATTCTCGAAGAACGATACCGATTCCCGAATCCGGCCCGTAATAGCTGGTCGGTCGCGAACGTAGGGGCGGGAGAAGAAACTGCGCGCCGTGCTCGATGGTTCCGTTGAACAGAGTGCGGTATTGCTTCGCGCCGCCATGCCGGGATTCGACAACGCGTAGTGAGCCGTAGAAGCTGCGGCGCATTGTGACCGTATCTTCTCGAAATGCCTTCACATTCTGGGCGGTCACGACGGCCATCGCGGCGCTGACTCCGAGCCAGACGAGCCGCAGCGCCCAGGAGCTTTGCCACACCGCGGCAACGGCAACGAGCGCTGTGAAGAGCAGCGCAACGGGAAGCTCGTAGATGCCGCGGAAGATTTTAGGGGCAATGATTCCGACGAAGATAGCGCCCACGGCACCGCCTGCTGCGATCAGGACGTAGTAACGGGTAAGATCTTGTGCCGAGGGGCGTAGGGAAGCCAGCTCGCCGTGGCAGAATATGCAGCAGGTGAACAGGCCGAGAAAGAAAACCGGCAGACTCACCTGAATGGCTTCAATGGCATTGATGTCCGAGACGGCATAACCGAGCGCGCCCAAGGCTACGGCCAGCGCGCGCAACCAGAAGGTGCGATGGTATCGAGTCGCACGACTAAAACAAAGCACGTAACTGAGAAGATACGCAGCAAGAGGAAGCACCCATAACAGAGGAACGGGAGCAACGTTTTGTGTAACGTGATTCGTGATCGAGAGCAGCAGCATGGAGCCACAGGCGGCGAGCGCAAACCAGAGTAAGGGACGCGCGGCGGTCCCGCAAGCTGGAGAGGGCAGTGTCGCTTCGACAATTGCTGAATCGGCGAGACGGCTGCTTCGCCAGGCTGCGGCAGTGCAGAGCGATACGAAAACAACGTAGAGTGCCGACCAGCAGACTCGTTGCGTGTTCATGTCGAGAGCCGGCTCGATCAGCAGCGGATAGGCGAGTAGGGCCAGGAGCGAGGCGAGATTAGAGACAGCGAAGAAACGATAGGGCGCGGCGTCGCCCGCGCGAGCGACCCAATGTTGAAGCAGAGGAGTGGTGGATGACAGGAGCACGAACGGCAGGCCGACGCTGGCGGTAAGGAGTTCGAGGATGAGCCAAGCGGGATGATCAGGGGCAGCGCGGGCCCAATGCGAGCCCGGACCGATTGGCAAAGTCAAAACTGACGCGAGTAGGATGGCGGCATGTATCAGGCATTGGGTGGATGGGGGGAGGCGGGC
>JAFAQG010000759.1 GCA_019246575.1 Acidobacteriaceae bacterium | reverse complement strand
GATCGGAGCGAGTAATCAAGCCCAGGAAGGCGTCACCGTCGGTGACAAGAGCGACAAGCCCGCGATCGAGAATTTCGTAGACCCGGTCGATTCCGGCGTCGGGCGGCACGGTTTCGAGACGGCTGGTCATTGCGGTCCTCACGGGCGAGCGGAAATTGCTCGGGTCGCCGTGCATCGCAACGAGCAGATCGGATTCGTCCAAAACACCGACGCAGCGTCCGTGTTCGATGACGGGCACTTGCGAGACATCGGCCATGCGCATACGCTGGAACGCGGTCAGCAATGTGTCGTCGGGGGCGACGGTGATCACCGCACCCTCTTCGTAACGCCGCGAGATGAGCTCACGAAGCGTACCCGTGGCAGGACGTTCCATGTAGCCTTGGTCGAGCATCCAGTACTCGTTGTACATCTTCGAGAGATACTTCGCACCTGTATCGCAGACGAAAGTCACGACGCGCTTCGGTGTTTTTTGCTGGCGGCAGTAGAGCAAAGCGGCGGCGAGCAGGGTTCCAGATGAGGGGCCGCCCAAAATACCCGTTCGTTTAAGCAGCTCGCGTCCAATGGTAAAGCTTTCTTTATCCGAGATGCTGAATGCGGACTTGACGCGGGAAATGTCGGCAATCGCAGGCATGCAGCTGCCGCCGATTCCTTCGACGGCATAACTGCCGGAAGGGATCTGTTTTCCTGTTCGGACATATTCGGCAAGGGAGGAACCCTGAGGGTCTGCAAGGACCATTTCGAGCTCAGGCTGGACGCGGGCGAAGAAACGCGTGAGGCCCGTCATGGTGCCGCCCGAGCCGATGCCGCAGACGATGGCGTCTACGCGGTGCTCCATCTGGTCCCAGATTTCCGGGCCCGTCCCGATCTCGTGCGCCAGCGGATTCGCGGGGTTCGCGAACTGATTGATGTGATAGGCCCGTGGCGTTTCGGCTGCGATGCGTGCCGCCATGTCCTGGTAGTACATGGGATGTCCCGGACCGACATCGGAGCGGGTAAGGCGAATATCTGCGCCGAGAGCCTTCGCATGTGCGATCTTTTCTGTCGACATTTTGTCCGGAATAACCAGGATCAGGCGATAGCCTTTGATAGCAGCGACAAGCGCGAGTCCGATGCCGGTGTTACCTGCCGTGGCTTCGACGATGGTGTCGGCCGGCTTCAAAGCGCCGTTTCGCTCGGCCGCCTCGATCATTGCGACCGCCATTCGATCCTTGATGGATCCCCCAGGGTTTTGGGATTCGAGTTTCAGGAACAACTCGCATGATCCGGTATCAAAGCCCGTCAAGTGCACGAGCGGTGTGTTGCCGATCAGGTGAAGCGTGGGTGGCGCAATGGCCAGATCCGTTGGCATACAGCGGGACGCATCTCGATCTTACAATCCGGCGCGCGCGGGTAGCGGGTGCGTGCGGGGCGTCAGTCCTAGAGCCGGGCATTCAGACGCAACTGCGAGTCAGCCCTGAAGGTGGTGGTAGGCGATGAGGCAGCGGTCAGCGGTTTCGAGCTCGGGGTATTCGCTGCCTTCTTGTTCCATCAGGTAGTACTCGATGCCACCGGTGCTTTCGGCGGCGGCAAAGATTTTTTTCCAGGGCGCGACACCTTCGCCGAAAAGGACGTGATAGCCCTTTTCCGGCGACCAATCTTTCAGGTGCATCGACTTGATACGGCCGGGATTCTTGTCGATCCAGGCGACGGGATCGTTCCCGGTTGCGACACAAGTGCCCACATCGAGCTGCAGCACGATGCTTTTATCCGTGTTGGCGGCGATGATTTCGAGCGGCATCTGCGCATTGACCGGCTTCCATTCGGCATCGTGGTTGTGATAACCGGCGTGCAGACCTACGCTGGCGAACTTCTCATTCGCCTGATTCAAAACCTCGGCGATGTGCTTCCAGTCGTCGAGCCCGCTCACCTTGCCGGGCGACGCCATGACGACGTAACGGGTCCCAAGGATTTTATTTAGCTCGATGGCATGCGCAATTGAGTCGAGGTTGAATTGAGAATGATCGTTGTGCGTCGAGTAACAGCGAACTTTAAGATCGTCGAGTTGCTTGCGAACCTGCTTGGCGTAATCTGGCGTCCACTCGTGATACGGTGCGAAGAATTCGACGCATTCGTAACCCATCTTGGCGACCGCCTGCAAGGTGTCTGTCAGATTATCTTTGAGCTGGTTGCGGACTGAATAAAGCTCGAGCCCGATCGGGACGCGTTTTCCGTTGGCAGCGGAAACGACGAACGGCGCGGCGGCAAAAGCGCCGAGAACTTTCCTGCGGGAAATTTGATCCTGTGTACTCATTGCAGGGAAACGATAACACAGAGGCAGCAGTTTACTCGTAGCGCAGTGCTTCGGTGGGATTGAGCTGGGAGGCGCGGCGGGCCGGGAGGAGTCCGAACCCGACTCCGACAGTGAACGAAACCGCGAACGCCACGAGGATGGAGATGGGCGAGATCGGAACCTTGATCTGGTTTGTGATCAGGCGGACACCTACCGGTATCGAAAGCCCGATGATGATACCGACCAAACCTCCGGACAAACTGATCAACACAGACTCGATAAGAAACTGCAGCATGACCTCGCGGCGGGATGCGCCAACGGCCATTCGCAAACCGATCTCGCGCGTACGCTCGGTAACGGTGACCAGCATGATGTTCATGATGCCGATTCCGGAAATGACGAGAGCGATTGCCGAAACAATTACCAGCACGATAGTGAGCACGTTCGCAATCGATTCGGCGGTCTCAAGAATTGCCGACAAGTTCTGTACGTTGTACTTAGCGCCGGGACGGTGGCGACGTTGGAGAATTTGTGCGACCCGATCTGTAACGGAGGTCACGTCCATGGCGTTTCGTACTTCGATGTAGACGGGATCGATACGCTCGTATTGCAGGAAATACTTCATGACCGTGATGGGGATCAGGATTGTCTCGTCCGTGATCTCGCCCTGTCCAAAGGTGCTGGTCTTCTCGCGGAAGGTACCCACGACGGTGAATTGCAGCTGGCTCAGTTTGATGGTTTGGCCGAGGGAGGCGGCCTGGCTTCCAAACACACGAACGGCGAGTTTGTCGGTCAGCATGGCGACGTGTTCGCGGAGCGTCATATCGCTTTCGTCGAACTCGCGGCCGCTCAGGATGACAAGGTTGCGGACACGTGAGTAGTATTCATCGACTCCGTCGATAGTGACGGAACGTACTTTTCCGTTGACGACAATCTGATCCGTGGTCTGCATCACGGCGGAGGCGGCAATGATGGTGTTGCCGAGAGCGTCGCGTATCGCCTGCACATCGGCGAGCTTTACGAAGTCCGCCTGTACCCTGGCGGCGTTTTCACCGCTCATCTCGAGATTCGCGTACACGAGGTTGGAGCCTATGCCGCGGATTTGATCGAGAATGAGATCCTTACTGGCGAGCGAGATGGTGACGACAAGGATGACGGAGGCGTTGCCGATGATGAGGCCAAGTGCGGTGAGGAACGTACGCAGCCTGTTCGCATGCAGAGCGTGCATGCTGAACCTGACCGCTTCAGAAAAATTCATTCAGGAAAGCGCGGAAAGCGTGATCGAAGTATAACGAGCGTACTGGGGGCGAACAGCTATGCGCCCCTGATCTGCTTCAGCAGACGTTGCGCTTCCTGCTTGGGAGGATCATCGGCCGTAATTGGCGAACGGAGGTATTTCTGCAGGAGGTCCTTCGCTTCGCTCAGATTCCGCTTTTGCCTGATGAGGAGATCAGCCCGGGTGTACAAAATCGTGGGTGCATCCGGTTTGATGCGTTGCGCTCGCGCCAGGAGGGCGTCACTTTCTTTCGTTCGTCCTTGATTGGCGAGGAACTTAGCATATTCCAGCAATCCGGCGATCTTTCCTGGGGTAGCTTGAACGAACTCGCGCAGGTGCTCCTCGGCGCTGTCGAATTCCTTTCTCTTCTGAGCGAGCTTGGCTCTCTCGTAGAAACCCTCGGGTGGGTCGATGGCGGCTATTTTGTCGGCGACCGCTTCCGCCTTGTCGTAGCCGCCGCCCAAAAAGCCAGGAGCGTCGAGATAGTAGTCGAAGAGATCGCTGAGGGCGTCAGCGTTTTTTGGATCCAGCTGCACAGATTTTTCAAACGCCTGCCGCGCTTTGGTGGCCAGGGCAGGCGCGGTGAAGGGGTTGCTGGAGGTTTCCGCGCGTTTGCCATATGCCCGCCCAAGCCAATCCATGTATTCGCCGCTTTTGGGGTTTGCTTCGGTCGCTCTTTGGAGATAATCGGTAGACTTCTTGAAATCACCGATCATGAAATAGTTGCGACCGATTAAAAACGAAGTAGCAGCGTCGCTTGCATGTTTGTCCAGCAGGGCAAGCGAAGCCTCGTATTCGGTGCGCTGGTACAGTTGTTCTGCTTTGGCCAGCGACGACTCCGCAGGCAGCCGCAGAGAGCTGGCCAGCAAAACTGCCGTTACTGCGAGTGAAGCAGAAACTCGCGACACAATAAACCCCTTTGGCTTACGCCGATTCTAGTATTCTACCGCGTTTGACCGGCACCCTGAATCGTTTGGACACTTCTTCTGGTTGGGATGCACCGGGGGTCGAGGGGGTTGCAGGTAATCGGGTGGCCAGAGTGGCCTATCTTTGCCGCGCAAATCGGCCGGAAAACGCTGACAGGGGGATCACGCTGGCTCCAGATCCCGGTCTATAGTAATGATTAGGTTTGAAACTCTGAGAGAGAGGTAGGGAACTATGCTCGCCCACTTGCGCTGTTCGCTTTTGTTAGCCACTGCTGCTGTATTCGCGGTCTGCACTGCCTGGGGTCAGACCACAACCATGCAAGGGAACGTAAAGGGTGTCGACGGCCAACCGGTGAAGGGCGCGGTTATTGTGCTGGACCGGACAGATATCAAAGGCCATTACCAGGTGAAAACAGACAAGAAGGGCCATTGGCTCTACACGGGATTGCCTAAGGGAACGTACGACATTTCCTGCACGGTTGAGGGCAAAGTGATGGACAAAGTGACGGGGGTGAAATCGCAGTACGGCGAGGATGCCCCGCCGGTCGATTTCGATCTGCAAAAGACTCAGGCTGCGCAGGCGCAGGCGGCACAGGCAGCGCAAACCGGTCAGCTCAGTCAAGAGCAGGAACGTGGGATGAGCAAGGAGCAGAAAGCGCAGTTCGAGGAGGCAGCCAAGCAGCGGTCGGAGCAGATGAAGAAAAACAAAGCTTTGAACGACGCCTACAATGCAGGCCAGGACGCGTTGAAAAAGGCCGAAGCCGATACGGATAACGCACAGAAAGTGACGGATTACCAGGCTGCGATTACGTCATTGAATAATGCGGGGCAGCTAGACGCGAATCAGGTTGCGGTATGGGACAGTTTGGGCCAGGCGTATTACGAAATGGGCATGGTTCAGACAGGCGACGACAAAACGAAGAGCTTCGACCAGGCGATTGACGCGTATAAGAAATCGCTTGCCATTAAGGCGGACGATGCCGGCGTGTACAACCAGCTCGGAAATATTTATGGCGCCGAGAAAAAGATTCCCGAGGCGACGGACGCGCTGACGAAGGCGGCGCAGCTGGATCCGCAGATGGCCGCTAAAGCGTATTT
>JAFAQG010000456.1 GCA_019246575.1 Acidobacteriaceae bacterium | reverse complement strand
AAGGTCGTACACGTTTCGGCCGTTCAGCGGCAGATCCTGTACGCGCTGCCTATCGACAGTGCCGCCGAGTTGTACGTCTCGCGTATCAACGAGCGGAGCATCGGAGGTAACCTGCACCACCTGGTTCGCCTGTCCGACTTGCAGGGTGAAGTCGACCCGCGCGTTCTGGTTGACGTCGAGCGTCACGCCGGACCGGCGCTCCGTCGTGAAGCCGCTCGCTTCCGCAGTTAACACATAACTGCCGGGCGGGACGGACGGAAACAGATAATCGCCGGTAGCGTTTGTCGATGCAGTTCGCGTGTCCTGGGTCGCCGTGTTCGTAATCCGAACCGTGGCGCTTGGAATGCGCGCTCCGGTTGTGTCGACCACCGATCCTGCAACCGTTGCAGTTGTTGTTTGAGCGGGAACAACAGCGGCAAACAACACAGCCGCAAACACGGCGGCAAGGCGGATATTATTGTCTCGACCCACGAAAGACTCCTTTCCCAGCATCATAGCCGTTTTCCACGAGACAGATAGCGAGGCGCGCCGTACCGGTCCGGCGGCTGGCCCGGCAGGGTCCATCGCGCCGGCAGCCCGTAGGGATCCTCGAAACGCGCCATCATTTCGTAGAGCCGAGCGCGCATGTCATCGGCGTATTTGGCGTAGCTCGCGTCCGCCGCCACATTGCGCATCTCTTCGGGATCGCGCTCCAGATCGTAGAGTTCGTCGATATCGAACCCGTTGAAGACGTATTTGAATCTGTCCGTTACGGCCATTCGCTGCGTGTACAGAAACTCGCCGCCGTAGTACGCATTCATGATCTGATCCTTCCAGTCGCTCCGTTGCGGATCGTCGAATAGCGGCTGTAGCGCGCTTCCATCCCCATAGGGCAGCGGCTTGGCGCCCGCTGCTGCGACATACGTGTGCGCCAGATCGTGCGTCTGCACCAGATGCTTTGAGCGCCCTCCCGGCTGCACCTTGCCGGGCCAGCGCACGACCAACGGGATCCGGTACGTCTCCTCGTAAGGAATCCAGCCCTTAATCCACATGCGATGATTGCCGCACATGTCGCCATGATCGGTAGTGAACACAACCAGGGTGTTGTTTGCCTGCCCGCTTTCGTCTAAGGCCTGGAGAATCCGCCCGATCTGCGCATCGAGTTGCTCGACCAAAGCGTAATAGCAGGCGCGGCTCTGGCGGTAATCCGCTTCCTTCACATCGCCCCATGTGGACGACTCCCGGCGGTGCAGGCCTGGCTTGCCTTCGAAGCTGTCGTAAAAGCTCTTTGGGACTTCGAT
Source organism: Acidobacteriaceae bacterium (assembly GCA_019246575.1). The sequence goes on along the minus strand of JAFAQG010000456.1, from coordinate 1,635 downwards.
AGAGCGCGCATCGTAGTGATCGACATACTGCTTGAGCGGAAAATACGGATCGTGCGGATCGACAAAATGGGTTTCGATCAGCCAGGGCTGGCTCTGCTTCGCATACCGGCGCAGCATGCGCACCGCAGCCTCGGCAACTCCCCACGCAGGCGTTCCCTCTTCCGGTCCTTCCGTGTAACCCCACATCCCGAACGGCTTGGAGCCAGGCCATTCCATGCGCTTCTGTATCGTCCGGCGAAGTTGGGCCTTGTGTTGCGGCACGCGGTCGGGATTCAGATCGTATTTGCGAAGGATTGCCGGATCGCATCCGTGCACCGCCGCCATCTCGTAGCCGAAATCCGCGGGGCAGCGCACCCAACTGGCGTGCCACTTCCCCACATAGCCCATCCGGTAGCCGGCGTCCTTCAGCCGCTGCGAATACAACGTCACGTTCGGGAACATGTCCCGGTGCACAGATGGCGATGAGTGGACCTGATTGAAAACCCCGTTATGCCAGTGGTACGCGCCAGAGAGGATCATCGCGCGCGCAGGACAGCAGACCGCGCTCGGCGTGTAACTGCGGTCGAACAGCATGCCTGCTTTCACAAGCCGGTCCAGATTCGGTGTACGGGCCGGGGAACGGCCGCCGATGCAACCCCATTGCTGCTGGTCCGACATGATGTGCAGAATGTTCGGCTTGTCCGCGTGAGGTTGTGTGTGTGCCGCGAGGCTTGCGCCCGCGAGCGATTGTGTAAGGAAATTTCTGCGGTTAGTCACGGCTACGTGCTATGGTAAGCCGGTTCGTTCGTCTTCGATATGGCGGTGTGAAAGGTTGCGGGGAATACGATGGTCCATAGAGTATGAGATACCGCGTGGTGTTCGCGAAGCGGTTCCAGTCCGACGGCAACGAATCGGCTGTGAACCCGACCGCCGATCTTGATGTCGATTTGCCGGACGACGTAGTAGCCGACAAGGTTTTCGTAGGCCGCTTCGATCCTGACGCGAAACATAGTCAGGAGGTGCTTGACGAGGATGACGCCTGGCTCGGTGTCGCTGCCCCGGAAATCTGGGAGTACGACGTGGTGGATGGGCGCGAGCAGGATTTTATTGACGCCATGCGGAACTCGGAAACGGTGATGGAGTTTTCTGTCATCGACGAGACTGCAACGGATGCCGGCGACCTCAGCTCCACCAATCTCGCCGATAGCAGCGCCAAAGCCCCCGACGAGCTCGATTTGAATCGAACTGCGCGGCAAGGCGGCTCCGGTGTGCGGTCCGTCGACGATGGTCCGGGCGGACAACCGACCGGCGATGCTACTGCAGACGGGATGGGACCCAGCAGGCCCTATCTGGCGAACGATGAAGCGGAGGGAGTCGCAAATGAAGGCTCGGGCGGTATAGACGACCTCAGTGTCACTTCAGCCGACGATCCGACGCTTGGTCTTACTGATTACGGAAATCGTGGTCCCGACGATTGGGCCGCCGATACAGGCCCCACGGCAAATCCCGGAACCGGCGTTCGCAGCCGGGGTGCTGGGTAAAACCGGCGCTGGCGCGCTCCAAAACGTCCGCTTTATGTGCGATACGCTACGCCGAGTTCCGCAGCTGTAGCCGCGAAACGCGGATCAGCCGTCCACAGCTGTAAGCGCCCCACAA
>JAFAQG010000451.1 GCA_019246575.1 Acidobacteriaceae bacterium | reverse complement strand
GGTTGAACTTGCCCATGTTGGTTCGATTGAAGACGTAGAGTTTTCCGTCTTTGCCAGCGCCGGTTCCAAGCTTTACTGATTGTCCGCTCGCGTTGTTCAAGTCCGGAAGCAACATTACGCCTCCCGAGCCGAGGTCCTGATCGTGCGAAGATTCGCTGACGGTGTTGCTCATTGTCCAGTAGTCTTCGGCGATCAATTGACCGTTCGCGGCAGTTAGTCTGACAAATGCATTTCCGAAATCGCCCCGGCTCGGGAAGCCATTGGCGTTGAGGGTGGTATCGAAGTTGCCGTTGCCGACTGAGACAAAGATTTGACCGGTTGCAGCATCCGCCGCAGGTGCAGCGCCTGAATTCCACAGCGCCGCCTCGCTGCCGTTCGGGGCAAAATTGAATACGGTCGATTGCTTCAGCGTGAGCCGGTCGTAGCCTATCAACCAGCCTGTATACAGGCCGAAATCGCAATGCGAACCCCAGCCAGTATAGACAATGCCATTGAGCAGAAGCAAACCGGGGCGCGAGTTGTATTGCTTCGATTCGAAGACAACTTCACCATTACTGCTGTTAGCGCCCGTGCCTGGATAACTGGCGACGATCTCTATCGGGCCGCCGAATTGTTCCTGTCCGGTCGTAATGTCGAGGGCATGCAGCCGGTGATGGTAATTGCCTGCGGAATCCTTGCTCATGGCGAGCAGATAGATTGTTCCGTGCGGGCCCGCAGTGAGGTCGATGACGGGCGTTGCAGTAATTCCAATTTCGGGCGTGACCTGGCTACAGCCCAGATCGTCGGAGGGAGTTTCGCCTGGGAGAAGGAGTGTGACATTCCAATAGATGTGGCCGGATTTCGCATCGAAGGCGTAGACAGAAGCGTGCTCCGTGGCGGCGAACACTACGGAATGGATGGCCTGATCGGATAACAGCAGCTGCGAGACGTATAGCGGTTGGGCATCTACCTTGCCATCCACTGCGACGGAGAAGAGCTTTCCGAATGAGGAAGAGTTGACGTTCGCGTGTGTTAAGGCTGTCTCGGTCAGATTTTGGCCAGTTCGCGCGAGGTCGTTATGGAAGGTCAGCACATTCGTGAACGTCTGAGGCGCACTCGGGGCCGGGGTGGGGCTCGGAGTCAACGTGATGTTACTTTTCGAAGATCCACCGCAGGCGAGGCCGAGTAAGAACAAAACGAGCGGCAGGAACGCGCCGATATTACGTTGCCGATCAACTCTTTGCTTCATGGCAACCCGCGCAATCCAACGTTGCTTTTCGGACACGGTGGCAATTCATGCATCCCGCCATGGACAGATCGGTTTCTTTTGCGAGCCGATCGCGTTGCGCAACAGCGCCATGACAGCTATCACAAGTAACACCGGCGTCGGTGTGGACCGCGTGGCTGAAGTACACCCAGCTTGGAATCTGATAAACGCGTACCCACGGCACTTCCTCGTTTGCGGCGGCATACTTTTTCAGAGCCAGGACGCCGGGTGCGTCAGTTTTGATCGTACGATGGCAAACCATGCACTTCGAGACGGACGGGAACGTCATCACCTCGCCGGGATCGGGCGCAGTGTGGCAATCGGCGCATTTCAGGCCGAGGGAAACGTGCTGTTTGTGGCCAAACGGGACCGGTTGGGCGGGCGGCTCGGGCGCGTATGCAAGAGCAGCAGCTACGAATACAACAAGCGCGGCGAATGCGCCTTTCAAATCTCCCTCGTGCGCATCCTTTCGGCGATATAGTCGCCGGCGCGCATGGACAAAGCACAAATCGTGAGAGTGGGATTTTGCGATCCACCACTCACAAACGCGCCGCCATCGACAACGAAAAGGTTGCGAATATCGTGTGTCTGGTTGTAGCGGTTTAAGACGGAAGTTTTCGGGTCATTTCCCATGCGGCACGTGCCCAGCTCATGAATGCTCTCGCCGGGGGGCACCATCTGCCAATGCTTTGCCAAGACCTGAAAGCCGGCGTCGTGAGAGAGCTCGTCCGCGACGTTCATGGCGTCCTTTGCCATTTCGAATTCGTTATCGGTGTAGCGCTGCTGAATATGCAGGACGGGAATGCCCCAAGCATCAACTTTGCCGTGATCGATGCGGACGAAGTTTTCGCGCCTTGGCAATACTTCTCCCATGGCGGTCATGTGGAACGCCGCGCCTTCCAACTCCGCCAATTCCTTTTTCAGTTCGTCTCCATAGAGCGGAACGTATTCGGCCGAGGGCGTTTGGCCACTCGCAAAATCGAAGGCGTAGCCGCGGATAAACTTCGGTTCCTTAGTTGTCAAGTTGCGGAATCTGGGAACGTATCCGCTGCCGGCAAATGCATGTTTGTTTTTCGCGCTGCGGGCTTCCGGAATTACGGCGACGATGATGTTCTTTACATAGAATTGGTCGAAAAGGTAGTGGCCCAGTACGCCGCTCGAATTCGCGAGTTTTGAGTTCAGCAGCATGCGAGTGCTTTCGAGCGTCGATGCGCCAAGAACGATCACGCGCGCTTTAACGTGGTAATCGCGCCTGCTCTGGCGATCGATGAAGTTAGCTCCGTTCACGAGACCTGTATTGGGATCGGTCGTAATCTCGCGAACGACGGCGTTCGAAATGATCTTCAGATTGCCGGTTGCGAGCGCATCCGGCAGCATCAGATTCACTGAGCTGGCCATTTGCCCGGTGGCTCGGCGCGGTTGAGTTGTGGGGATGCCCTTTTGTTTCGCGGCGGCGGCGAACCTCCGAACCGGCTCGCTCGGGTGATAGCCTTCGTCTATGAAAACGCCGTCGGGCAACTGCGGCAATCCCTCCTTTCGTCCGGCAACACGCAGGAGCGGCTCTACCTTGTCGTAATACGGAGCTAAATCTTCATACGAGATCGGCCAGTTATCGCCGAATCCATCGTGATCTTTTCCGTGGAACTCGAAGTTGCTCAGACGCCAGGATGCTCGTCCCCACATGAGCGTCTTGCCGCCGATGCGGCGCACTCGGACCCAATAATAAGGACTGCTCGGATCGTAGGTGTAGGGATTGAGCTTCTCGTCAGCCCAAACGTTCGCGTTGAACTCATTGGCCTGCGTGATGTGGGGGAAGCGACCGGGCTGCACGAAGCCGCGATAGGGCAGGTCGTAGACATTTTTGACGACGCGATCGCGATCGAAATCGACCGCGGGGCCCGCATCAAGCATGAGACACTTAATTCCCTTTGCGGTGAGCTGACGGGCCATCATGCCGCCGGAGGCTCCGGAACCGATGATCAGTACGTCGTGATCTTGCGCCATAGAAGACGCGCTACTCGATCGGAAGCCAATACTGCCCCGATCCGCCCGCCCCCCGGCGGCGCCGCGCCACAACTGTTACGTATTCACGCGAGCTCATGGTCGCGCCTAGAATGTCGTCTTTTGCGACGCGAAGAAAACGCGGGAAAGGCGCATCCGATTGCTTATACGTCCAAGGCTCGCGTAAGGGCGCCAGAATGGGAGCGGCTTCCGCGGCGGAGATGCGCGCGAATGGCTTGTCGTAGCGGCGCTGGGCCTGTTCGTTCAACGCGTTCAGGCCGTCGTGATACAGCGGCAATCTATCTTCGGGCGATTGCCCGACGAAGAAATCGAGGAACTCGGCAGTGTTTGCCTGAAGCGCACCCGGAGAATTCGGCGACTCCGGAGCGATGATGTCGCCGAGCTTCTTCAGGGCGGCGAACTGCTCGGGAGTAAACGTTGTTCTGACACCATCCGCAAACGAATCCGCGTTCACGGTTGGGGTTTGTGGCGTCTCGCTCGGCGCCGCGTTAGGGGGCGGAGGCTGAACTGGCTCTTGTGCCGGTAGCGCCGCGGGCAGAACAGCCACGGCCGGCGTTGCGATTAGGGAACGCAGCGCTGTGCGTCGGGTAAATGGCATCCCAGATGGCTTCCCGATCTCACAATGTATCAGATTCAAGTCACGTTCCGATATCGTGAGCACGAGAAGACTCCGGGCGAGTGTACGGTCGCCCGGATGAGGCGCCAATGGTGCGAGGAGTTAGTCGCCGGTGGCCGGCATCTGTTTCTGGATGAGTGTCGTGCGGCCGGTCATCTTACTTGCGCGGAGGAAATAGATTCCGCCGTAGAGTCCCCATACGATGGCGATTCCCAAAGCACACAACGGCTCCATCTTCGTGCCGTACCCCATGAACGGGCCGATGATATAAAACGCCATGCACGCGAGGTTTGCCGCCAGCCCGAACACGGGAACCAGGAAGTGCCGGACCGTGCTGAACTTCGGATGCTTATGGTACGCCACAATGCATATGATGCAACTCAACATGTAAAGCAGGAAAGTTCCGAAGTTAGACGCAAGTGTAACTGTCAGAAGCGAGTTAGGGAGCGCAGCCATCTTATCATGGCTCAGGTAGCCAACACTCGACCAGAAACCCTGAGGGAGGGCCTTGATTGTTGCATCCGAAAGCGCGTTGGCATCTCCGAACACGTTTGCAACGCCGATTACTCCGATGACCGCGGAGATCGCCGCCAAGGTCCAAATAGCGCGGTGAGGCGTCAGGTTAGCAGAGTGCAAAGCGCCGAAATGATCGGGCAGTTCCTGGTCTTTTCCCATTGCATAGGTAACACGGGCACCCGTGTTGATGCAGGAGAGAGTCGTCCCGATAATCGCGAGAAAGACCGTGAACGCCTCGATCAGCATGAACGTTCGCCCGTGGCCTTGTCCGAAGATCGCGTCTCCGACCACGACCATCATGTCGCCGATGGGCGCGGCCGAACCGGTGGCATTCTGCATCGTGTAACCGCTGTTCAAAAAATAGTTCGCGGCGAAATACTCCACCAGGTAACAGAACGCACCTTGCACAAGGAGCGACGTGATAACGGCGATCGGGACATCGCGTCTTGCATTTTTGGCCTCGCCACCCATGGCGGTCACGGATTCAAAGCCCACAAGAATGAGAATCGCGACCGTGGCCTGCACGAAAACCCAGCCGAAGTTATGGATTCCCACCACTGAGCCGGCGCTCGGATGGGTTAAGAAAGCACCTTTTTCGTCGTGCTCCGGATATGCGATGTGGAACGGAACGGGTTTTCCCGAGGCATCGAGCTTGGGCTTGGGCACACCGTTGGCATCCCGGTCGATCGTCTCTGTCGTTTGTCCGTTAGCCGTTGTTTTAGTTGTTGCGAACTCATATGTGTAGGCTTCGCCGGAGCTGGAATCGAATTGGTAAGCGACGCCGCCGGGCGGGTGGTTCATGCGATAGCCAAGCGCCAACACCGAGAATACGAGCAATGCCGAGATCTGGATCACATTGATTGCGATATTGACCGAAGTGGCGCCGTTCACGCCGCGATGTGCGATATAGGCAATCGCAAACGAGAACACGATCGCGATCAGCGCCATGAACATGGGGCCCGGGTTCGAGGCGCTCATAAACGAGGGCCAGATTGTGCCGACTAAGTATCCGCAGAGGACGCCCATGACTGCAACCATCACGCCTGGATAAATCCAGTAATAAAGATGCGAGCCCCATCCGACGATGAATTTCGATAAGCGTGCGTAGCGCCAGACTCTTTCGTGGTTCAAAAACGATTGTTCCGCAAAATAGTAAGAGCTTCCGGTTCCGGGATATAGCTTCGCCATCTCCGCATAACAAACGGCCGTGGCAAGACATAGTAACAGCGCAAGAACGATGCCAATCCACATCGCCGGGGCAGTTACGCCCGTCGTCGCCTGGATAAGGAACGTTAGCCACAGAAATGCGCCCGGCGCAATTAAGGCCATCGCATTCATGGTTAGCCCGGTCAGGCCTAACGTTGGTTTCATTTCTACAGAGCTGTTTTCAGCCATTCAAAGTTCTCCTAAAACTTAAATAATCGTCCGCGTTGCCGTTTACTGGTGTTTCGCGGGCAGGTAGGCAATAAACCCAAGCGTGACGGTGGACTGCGCTTTCGATGCCGATGGAACAGTGCCATGGTCGAAGAAATTAATATTGGATGCGTCGTGCCGATATTCCAGCCGGCTCAACAAGCCGTCGATGATCTTCCACTCTCCCGTGACTGTTGCTTCGTGCAGGTGCTGCTTGACCCCAGTCGCAAAGCCGTTGACGTCATTGAGATACTCAGCGCGCGGAGTGATCGCAAATCGCTTCGTCAGTTGAAGGTGGAGAGCGCCCGCAAACCCGATCCAATGTGCTGATCCCAGCGCAAGATTCTGCCGCCCATAATCGAAGTTCAAGTAGGCATTTACTTTATCGTTTGGCGTGAGAAGAAGTGTTGTGTCGTACAGATTACGAACACGATTAATATTCTGATTCAGAACACTAAGGCCGGTGAACTGGGGACCAACGTAATAGTTGTGGTTCCACGTAAATTTCTTACGCGTGACGGCAGCAGTGATGCCGGCGGTCTTCAAGTTGTTGCCATATTGATCGACAATGCTGTTCCAGCCATTTACAAGCTGAAAACCGACACTCAAACTGCTCCCGATGGGCATGGAGGTGCGCAATCCAAAGTGATAATAAGGAATAGCCCACGCAAAGAGCAGCGAGCGAGAGTAGTTCCAGTTATCTTTACTTTCGATAACTTCGGCACCGGCCGAAGTTACAAATTCTCCGAAATCGGCCTCGAAACCCTTCCAACCCTTCGGCTTGACGCTTACGTAGGATTGCTCTATGAAGCGGTAGAACTCGGGATCGGGATGCGGCGTTTTCTCTATTTCAAATGCGCGGCCGAAACCGACATCCACACGGAACCCGATGGGAGCGGGGTCGCGGCTTACGGTCAGTTTGGCGAGATTGAGATCCCACTGATTAGTCCGATCATTGAAGTTATACAACTCGTTAAATCCAGACTGCGGGTGATTGTTGTTGAAGCTGTAGTAACCGTCTATGGAGCCGCTGAAATCGATGCCGCCGGCTCGAATCGCAGTACTCGAGAAGGTCGTGTCGGGAACCGGAGGGGCACTGGGAGGCGTAGCAGGCGCGGTCGTTTGCCCGGAACCGGGCGGCTGCTGAGCTTCCGGACTGGTGTTGGGATTAGAAGAAGAGGTCGGCGCTCCTGCCGGGCCGCTGGTCTGCGCCCAAGCTTGTGTGCCCAGGACCGCTGTTAAAAGTACGAGCGCGGTGTTTAAGCCGATGGACATGTTCCCTCTCGAAATAGGATTTCGACACGGAACGAGGTGCCGGGCTACAGACGGGGTGAGCTAAATTCTCTCTAAAGATCCCAGTGTAAGGACAGCGGCATTCACTATCAATCGGAAAGTTTAATGACCGTTATCAGTCTGTCTAATCGGCGGGTTGCCGTCGCCAATTGGATTACGCTGGGCGTACGCCTGTCATCTTGATGACGCAAGCCTCCGTCGCGGATAATGTTGTGCCCATCCCCTCCGGCATTTCGACGTTGACTTGTTTGCCTTCCGCATGCCAGTCGAGCGGGGCGCCGCGCCCCAGAAGCACAAAGGTAGCGGCGGGGTCTGCGATGACGTTCCTCAGCGTAAACCGGTTCTCGGGCCAGTTGGGAACAATGGCGTAGACGACGTTCCCCTTCGTTGTGAAGAACGCCTCGATATGAGCGAAGCCGGGCGGCGGCGTATCGACGAGATTAGATATGTCGTACTCAGCTCGGAACTCCTTCTGCTCGAGATGCGGTAGAGTACCGCTGCTCCATTGCGCGGGACGGTTCCAGGGACGCGTGCCATAGATCGCCTCGCCATCTCTCTGGAGCCAATCCCCGATCTGAGTGAGCCGTTCCTGCATGAGGACCGGAATTTGGCCATCGGCGCGAGGACCGATATCGAGCAGCAGGTTGCCTCCGCGGCTCACAATATCGACCAGCATCAATATGAGCTGCCGACCGGAGCGGTAATCGGCGAGCGTTTCGGCGCGGTTGTATCCGTACGAGTAGCCCATGCCGCGGTTCTCTTCCCATGGGTGGAGGGTTTCCTGCATGCCTGAGGTGTATTCGGTGGTGAAGTAGCCGCCATGTTTGTGCCGCGTGTCCTTGCCCCATCGATCGTTGATAACGACGTTTTCACGGACAGGAGATTCATTGAAGAGCCAGGCGAGCAGTTCCGGCGAGCGCCACTCCGCGCTGGTCAACTCCCATTCGCCATCCGAGAAGATGATCTCCGGTTTGACGTGGGTGACCACGTCTTTAAACTGCGGGTGCAAGTGCTCGGTGACGTAGCGTGGCTTATCGGAGAGCCATAACGGATTGTACCACTCATAAAGCGAATAATAGATACCCATGTGCAGGCCTTTGCGCCGGCCTGCCTCCGTAAGGTCAAGCAGCAGATCGCGGCGCGGGCCCACATCGACGCTGTTCCATGCGCGGCCCCAGGAGCGGTTTGCCTGGACGCTGCGCCACAATGTAAATCCTTCGTGATGTTTCGAAGTCAGCGCGACGTACCGCGCACCGGACCGCACGAAAAGCTCCGCCCAGCGGTCCGGATCGAATAGCTCAGCGCGGAACATGGGTGCGAAATCGAAGTAAGCGAAATTTGGACCATACACGCGCTTGTGAAAGTCCCACGTCAAAGCGCCGTGTCCGGCGGGCCCGGGCGCGTCCATGCCGTTCATGAGCGAGTTCCAGTACCACTCGGCGTACGGGTTCTCGTCTTTGACATTCACGGCCGCGAACGCCGGAACCGAATACACGCCCCAGTGAATAAAGATGCCGAATTTTGCATCGGCATACCATTCCGGCGTGGGACGGCTGTCGACCGAGTCCCACGCGGCCTGATATTTGCGCATTGACGAAATATCCGGGCTGCTCTGTTGCGGTGCGCCCACGTTTGCGTACGCGTTCAGATTCATTACCGCCGGCGAACAACTAATGAGCTTCAGGAGATCGCGTCGATTCATGTCTTCTGATCACTGTATCCGTTCCTGCAATCGAGTCTGTCGAAGTACGTTAGTCCGGGCTCACCCGCGCGGCTCCCGATATAATCAAACATGCTGCAAGCTACTGAGAAGATTTGGCATAACGGCCGTTTGATCCGGTGGGACGAGGCGACGATCCACGTTCTTTCTCATGTCGTTAGCTATGGCAGTTCCGTGTTTGAAGGAATCCGGTGCTACGAAACGCAGCGCGGGCCTGCGATTTTCCGTGCGCCTGAACACGCGCGCCGGCTCATCGATTCGGCAAAGATCTATCGAATGGAGCTCCCCTACTCGATAGACGAGCTCACAACCGCAATGGTCGAATTGGTTCGCGAGAACAACCTGAAATCGTGTTACATTCGGCCGATCGTGCTTCGCGGCTATGGCGACGTTGGCGTGCTGCCGAAGAACAATCCCATCGAAACCTACATTGCGTGCTGGTGCTGGGGGAAGTACCTTGGTGACGAAGCGATGACGCAGGGAGTAGATGTTTGTGTATCTTCGTGGACACGCATTGCTCCCAATACTCTGCCGGCGCTCTCCAAGGCTGGGGCGAATTACATGAACTCGCAGCTGATCCGGATGGAGGCGGCGGCGAACGGCTACGCGGAGGGTATTGCGCTTGATGATGCCGGTTATGTAAGTGAGGGTTCCGGAGAAAATATTTTTGTCGTTCGCGACGGAAAGATTCTGACGCCGCCGCTAGGGGCCTCGGTGCTGCCGGGCATTACCCGCGACAGCGTGTTGAAGATTGCAGCCCAGTTGAACATCCCGGTTGTTGAGACTATCATTCCGCGCGAGTTACTTTATATCGCCGACGAGGTGTTTTTTACCGGCACCGCGGCGGAGGTCACGCCCATCCGGTCGATAGACAGAATTATCATCGGCCAGGGGCAGCGCGGAGCGATTACAGAAAAGATACAGCGTCGCTTCTTCGATATCGTGAACGGGAAGCACAAGGATGAGTTTGGTTGGCTGATGCCGGTTGCAGGCGTTCCCGACGTCGAACCCGTTACAGCCTAATCCTGCGCCTAAAGTGCCGGGGAATGGGGAGTAATCGGGGCCCTTGGTGCGGGCTCGGGGCCCCGTATCCTCCTTGTGATCTGAAGAATTACCCACGCGCGAACGCCGGGTGCAGCCACCTCCCCCGAGATTGCCTGCCCGTCGACGCCCGCGCCGGATCTATCTGTGTTTGTAACTCATCCACCCCGCTCTGTGCTAGCCTTTTACGCACGGTTGTGAACGCATTTCAACACCTTTGATGTTGTGCGTTTTAAGTGGCTTAGAGACAAGTGCCTGTGTGTAAATTGTGAAAAACGGAAGGATGGATTGTGATGAGCGAGTCGGCCAGTTCTGGTCGTGCTTCGAAAACGTTAGTAGGGCGCGCCGCAGGCACGGAGCGTGTGCTGCAGATCCAATATGACGGGGTGCTGCAGTCCGTTGACGAACTGATCAGAGCTCCGGACATCGTCGAATATGTCGCTCCCGGACTTATTGATCTCCAGGTAAACGGATTTGCGGGAGTGGACTACAACGATCCGTCTACTTGTATCGAGTCGATCGCGAAATCGATTCGCGTGATGTTTAGCACGGGTGTGACGCGCTTGCTTCCGACGGTCATCACCGGCTCCGAAGAGAGAATCACGGGAGCTCTGAAGAACCTGGCTGCAGCAAGAAAGGAAATGCACGCCAGCAGGTTACCGGAAGCGGAAGCAATCGCGGGCTTTCACGTGGAAGGACCCCACATTTCGCCCGAAGACGGTCCACGGGGGGCGCATCCGCGCGAGCATGTCAGGCCTCCGGATATCGACGAATTTAAGCGGTGGCAAGATGCAGCCCGCGGGGATATTCGCCTGGTGACGCTATCACCCGAATGGGAGCAGGCCCGCTCCTATGTCGCGCATGTCGTACGCGCCGGTGTCGTTGCAAGCATAGGACACACGAAAGCCACACCCGATCAGATTGCAGCGTGCATCGATGCGGGCGCAACCATGTCCACTCACCTCGGTAACGGCGCTCATGCTCTGCTGCCGAAAACGCACAACTACATCTGGGATCAGCTCGCGGAGGATCGTCTGAGCGCAGGGTTCATCGTTGACGGCATCCATATTTCGGGCTCGTTCTTCAGGGCCGCGCTGCGGGCCAAGGGAATCGAGCGCAGCGTGCTAGTGACCGATGCGGTGATGCCTGCGATGTGTGCGCCCGGCGCATACACGATAGGGCAAGTGGAAGTAGAGCTTCGCGATGACGGCAGCGTGGTGTTACGAGGAGGAACCCGGCTCGCCGGATCGGTGTTGCGCATGGATCGCGCAATTGCAAATGCTGTGCGCTTCGGCGGCATTTCGCTGCGCGATGCCATTGCGATGGCGACGATAAATCCGGCACGCGCGGCCCGAATTGCCGGACGCCAACGCGGGCTGACGCCGGGTGAAAAAGCGGATTTGATACGTTTCCGATGGCATGCCGATGCGAAAGAATTCGCAGTCGTCGAGACTATCGTCGCCGGCTTCTCGGTGTACGGTGCTGAGTCATGCAAGAGCGCTGTTAGCTGAATCACAGAACTCACGGGATTCGAATAGTGCGCTGCGGATGCCGACCAACTGCGGAAACTATTGCTCCGCAATCGAATCGAAAAACTGGAGAAAAGAATGGCACATACACTTCCGCCTCTTCCCTATGCTTCAGATGCTCTCGAACCTCATATCGACAAGCTGACCATGGAGATTCATCACGACAAGCACCATGGCGCGTATGTCAACAATCTGAATAAGGCGCTCGAGTCAGCGCCCGATTTGGCGAACAAATCAGTCGAGGATCTGCTGGCGAACAATCTGGCCATTGTGCCGGACAGCGTCAAGACAGCCGTTCGCAACAATGGCGGCGGGCACGCGAATCATAGTCTGTTTTGGAATTTGATGAGGCCTAACGGCGGTGGCGCGCCAACGGGCGAGGCCGCCAATGTCATTAACTCGACTTTTGGAAGTTTCGAGAGCTTTAAGGAGAAGTTCAATGCAGCCGCGACAGGGCGGTTCGGCTCCGGATGGGCTTGGTTAGTAAAGGATAGCAGCGGGAAATTCGACATCATCTCGACGGCGAATCAGGATAATCCGCTGATGGAAGGGAAGAAACCAATTCTCGGTCTCGACGTTTGGGAGCACGCTTACTATTTGAAATACCAGAACCGCCGGCCGGAATACATTGCGGCCTGGTGGAATGTCGTTAATTGGGACCAAGTCAACAAGCAACTGAAGTAAGCCCAAAGGCGCAGGCTTGCCGGCGCTCTACACTTTAGACTGTTAATCCGAAGCCGGCGATCGCGTGGCGCGTCATCTCCAACGAGACGTGATGAATGGCGATAAATCCCAAACCGGCGGCGATATCGGCGAACAGCGCCCTATCGTCGATGTAAATCGTTTGAGAGGGCTTCAACTGTAGTAAATTCAGCGCCAATTGCCAGATTTCCGGGTCTGGCTTACGCATATGTACAAAATGCGAGAAAATAACGAAATCCGCCAGTTCACGCAACCCGAACTTTTCTACTCGATATTCGGTGAGCCCCTCTCCTTCGTTGCTGATTAGAGCTAACTTAAGTTCATTGCTCCGTTTAAGGTGCTGGAGAAATCGGATATTGTCCGGCCATGGCGTCGACTCTTTATAAGCAAAGTCGCGAATGTCCTCCAAACCGAAGCCGCGCGGCACGGCGAAAAACACGCGGCGCAGATAGTCCTCGAAGGAGATGTGCCCTCGTTCGAAGCTGTCGAACATCAAACTGTGACGGCGCTCGATGTCTTCGAAGTCGCAGTGGAACTGGTCAGTAATCCTGCGGCGCAGTCCCGTATCCCAACCGTTTGTGCCAAGGACGCCCCCGATGTCGCTGAAGACTGCGCGAAACGTGCGATTTGCCATCGAGTTTAGCCTCGCACATAACCGTTTGTTGCTATACGGCACGTCGGCGTACGAGAAATATAAATGCGCGAGATGTGTCTCACCAAGTAGTTTGATTTTGAGGAGGAAACAAGGAGATGAGAGTCATTTTTTGCGCGTTGCCTTGCCTGGCGATCTGCTCTTTGCCTGCGTTTGCCCAGGGCACGTTGGCGAAGGCTGACCAGCAATTTCTGGATACTGCCGCACAGACCGACATGATGGAAGCACATCTCGGGCAATTGGCGGCTCAACAGGCTGCGAGCTCCGAGATCAAAGACTATGCCCAGATGCTTGTGACTGATCACACGAACGACTATACGCAATTAGGGACGCTTGCAACGAAGGCCGGCGGCACGATTCCAAAGGGCCTGGATGCTCAGCACGAGAAAATGATTGCTCCCTTCGAGAAGCTGAAAGGAGCAGCATTCGACCAGCGGTACGTGCGGGAGATGATCGCCGGTCATACGAAGGCGATTGCGGCTTACAAGGCGGAAGCCGCCAAAGGCGAGAATGCCGATGTCAAGTCATACGCCGACCAGGCGCTGCCGACATTGCAAAAACATCTGCAGGGGGCCCAGGATCTGCTGAAAAGCAAGTCGAAA
>JAFAQG010000250.1 GCA_019246575.1 Acidobacteriaceae bacterium | reverse complement strand
CGCCTGATAGGGCCGGTCTTCGGGAATCTCAAACCGATCGAGAGGAAAATCTACGAAGCCGGACTGGCGGTAGTGGGGGTCGAGATTGATGACTACCAGGATCAGATTTGAGCCGTCGGGGGAGCGCTTGCTGAAACACAAGAGCTGGTCGTTATCGACCGAATGAAACTCCAGACTGCGATCGTTTTGCAGCGCCTCGTTTTCGCGACGGATCCGATTAACGAGCGTGATCAGCTCTCGCAGGCTGTCGGACCGGTTCAGATCCCACTGGCGAGTCTGATATTTTTCAGAGTCGAGATATTCCTCGCTTCCCTGCCGGACCGGACGGCTCTCCATCAATTCGAAAGCCGGTCCATAGATCCCGTAGTTCGCGCCGAGCGTGGCAGCCAACAGAAAACGGATGGTGAACGCGGACCGTGTGCCAAGCTGCAGAAACTCTGTGAGAATGTCGGGCGTGTTCGGCCATTGGTTTGGCCGGAAGAAATCGGCGACCGGGCTCTTTGTGATCTCGTTTAGGTAAGCCATGATCTCTCCCTTGGCGGTTCGCCATGGGAAATATGTGTAGGACTGACTGAAGCCGAGTTTGGCGAGGCGGTACATGATCTTCGGGCGAGTGAAGGCTTCGGAGAGAAATAGAATTTCCGGGTATTCGGCTTTGATTTCCGTGATGCACCATTCCCAAAACGGAAAAGCCTTCGTATGGGGGTTGTCGACGCGAAAGATGCGGACACCCTGCTCGATCCAGAACAGAAATACGCTTTTGAGCTCTTGCCACATGCCGGCCCAATCTTCGGATTCGAAGTCGAACGGGTAAATGTCCTGATACTTCTTGGGAGGATTCTCGGCGTATTGAATGGTGCCGTCCGGCCGTTTGCGGAACCAGTTTTCGTGTGAGCGCACGTATGGATGATCAGGTGCGGCCTGAAAGGCGATATCGAGCGCGATCTGAATCCCGAACTCTGCAGCACGTTTCACCAAACGGCGGAAATCGTCGAGGCTTCCCAGTTGTGCATGAATCGATTTGTGACCGCCTTCAGCCGAGCCGATGGCCCAAGGACTCCCGGTATCGCCAGCCGTTGCTGTAACAGAATTATTTTTGCCCTTTCGAAATGTAAGGCCGATGGGATGGACAGGAGGGAAATAAACCACATCGAAGCCCATTTCGGAAACGTAGGGGAGCCGCGCCTCGCAGTCTGCGAATGTTCCGTGGCGACCCGAATCGTTTGAGGCGGAGCGTGGAAAGAATTCGTACCAGGCGCTAAAGCGGGCACGGACCGGATCCACAACCATAACGAGTTCGCGAAGATACTCTGTGGCGAAGCGGCGGTCGGGATATTTGTTCACGACCTCGTGGAGAGGCGGATTGGTAGCGGCATCACGAAGTACGCGTTTGTCGCCCTGATGATGGGCCCGTAAAAACTGCGCCTGTTCGCCAAGCCAAATGCTGTCGGGCCCTTTGGCGCGTCGCGAGGCCGCTTCCAACAGCTCGGCTCCAATCAGGTAATCGACTGGCGAATCGGTATCGGCGGCAATACGTTTTTGCAGATCGCGTCGCCACGTTTCCCAATGATCGACCCAAGCGTGGATGGTGTAGCGGTAACGGCCTAAGGCTTCGACGCGAAACGTACCGAACCACCGATCGTTCACAAGAGCCTGCATAGGGGCTTCGCGCCATTCACGGTCCTGTTCGCGGCGATAACGTAAGACCGCCGCAATGGAATCGTGACCGTCTGTAAAGATATCCGCTTCAACGCGCACGGCATCTCCGATGCAACACTTGGCCGGGAAGCGGCCGGCATCTACTTCGGGGCTGACCCCTTCGACTATGACGCGGCGGCGACCTTCTACCGGCAAATTGCTTTCTGATGAGCCTTTTGAGCGCGCTTTTTCAGTAATTTCTGCGCCGGAACGTTCAATGGTTGGCATCTGACGTTGGATTAGGATGGAGCGCGCGGCGTTACGCGGAGGCGCGTTTCCCTTTTGATTCGATCAGTCTTTTGTACAAGTCGATGGTTTTTCCGGCGATTGCAGCCCAGCTAAATGTTTCTTCGGCACGCTTGCGTCCGGCGCGTCCAAACTCGCGGCACTTCTCCTGATCTTCGAAAAGCTCGGCCAGTTTCGTGCCCAGATCCTTCGCAAATTGTTCCGGATCAGTGGGGAAGCTGGTGGCCGGATCCTGGCCGAATGGAACAAGGTATCCCGTAACGCCATCGACAACCACTTCGGTGATTCCGCCGGTCGCGCTGGCAACTACGGGAGCTTCGCAGGCCATGGCTTCCAAGTTGATGATGCCGAATGGCTCATAAACCGAGGGGCAGCAAAATACGCGTGCATGGCTGTAGAGCTGAATGACATCCGGCTTGTCGAGCATTTTCTCGATCCAGATTACATGTGGATTGCGACGACGTGCAGCTTCGACTTTACTGCGCATCTCGGCTGCGATTTCGGGAGTATCCGGCGCGCCCGCGCACAGAACGACCTGCGTGTTCGAGGGCAGATATTGAAGCGCGTCCACCAGGTGCGTTACACCCTTTTGGCGGGTGATGCGGCCAACGAGCAGAATATAAGGCCGCAATGGATCCACGCCATTCTCGCTCAGCGCGTCGATCGCTTCCGTTGGCCGATACTGGTCCGGATCGATACCGTTGTAGATGACGTGGACCTTATCGGGATCGACTGGATAGACGCGAAGAATGTCCAGTTTGGTCCCATTGGAGACCGCAATCACAGCGTCGGCGTCGAGAATGGCCGTGCGCTCGATCCAGGAACTGATGGCGTAGCCACTTCCGAGCTGCTCCGCTTTCCAGGCGCGCAGCGGCTCCAGGCTGTG
>JAFAQG010000026.1 GCA_019246575.1 Acidobacteriaceae bacterium | reverse complement strand
TCGCGCGCCATCTGGACAGCAAGCGGCGCATTGAGATCGCTCATAAAATTCGTCGTTTGGCGCGCGCTTCTGCAAACCTGTTTATTGCCTCCACACACGTCCGGGACGCCGAAATCGCGCAGGTGATTTGCCCGACGTGTCGGATCGGCCACAGCGAAGCGGACCTATTCTGCTCACGTTGAGTCTTGTCGTTCATGACCCAAAGAGACGTTGAGCGGGATCACCGGGACGGCTTACTTCGCGTCGGCGCAATGTCAAAATGATGAACGGTCTCTTTCACGCCGAGCTTTTGATAGAGCGCGATCGCTGGAGCATCCACAAGATCAGCCCGTACAAAAATGACATAGGCATCCCGCCGGACAGCTTCTTCACGCAAGGCGTTAATCATCGCGGTGGCCACGCCGCGACGGCGGAAGTCTTCATCGACAGCCAGGTCGTAGATGTAGATTTCACGTCGATCTTGCTCGAACTTGTCCAACTGATAGGCGGCCAGGGCGCCCATCACCGCGTCGTCGTTCACCGCGCAGATGGCAATGAAGTGCGCCTTTGCGAGTAGTTCGCCCAGATAGATGTCATCAGCCTGCTTGCCCAGATAGGTCTCAGGCTCTTCGAATGCCTTCGCGAAGGTTCCGAGCATCACCCTCATTAAAAGGAGGTCGGAGGACCTCAGCGTGACGATTTTTGGCGGTCTGAACATGACTATCGCATATCACATTGATCCGATGTCCGGATATGGCCGCTAGAACCCTCCGGTCAGCGTCCAAGACATCCGCTATTGGGCGTTACCGGGCATCATCGTTCCATAGCCGACAGGACGCTCGTGACCCGAAGCGGCGATTTCCGACCTCCAATGGAAGCCGCTGAAACAGCGGCACGCCCCGTGTCCTCGTGCGACTGGTGCTTCGCCTACATCGCACCTGGCGGGCTCGGGTCGGCGCTGCGGTTTATCTTTGGCACCGTAGGGCGCATTGGTGGGTCACTCGAAAGAATTGCCGCCTGAAAAGTAGACCACCACTCTCCCCGCACGAACATGTTGTCTCGCATGATTCCTTCCTCGCGCATTCCAAGCTTAGCCATGATCCGGCGAGATGCGTGATTTTCGGTGCGGCAGCTCGCCTGAACCCTGTGCAGGCCCAATGTGCCGAAGGCGAACTGCAGCATGGCGTGGCCCATTTCGGTCGCCAGCCCCTGACCGATACGGTTTGCGGTAACGCCCCATCCAAGCGTCCCCTGCCGCCAAGGGGCGAACGTGCAAAGGTCTACCCCACCGACGAACTCGTTCGAAAACTTGTCGACCGCAGCCAGGTGAAACTCTGCTCGCGGACCATTGGTCTGGGTCTGCAAAAAGTGCTTCATCAGACCCTCCACTCGCGCAACGGTGGGCGGCTCATCCGGCGTGCTACACCAATGGTGCTTCGACTGCACATACAGACGGAAGGTTTCAAAGTCTGAAGATAGAAACTCCCGTATGAGCAGCCGATCAGTTTCCAATTCGGTCATGTCCTAGTGTCCCGATGCTATTATTTGTCCGTTTCTGGGCCCGTCCCGGACCTTCCGATCTGCGCCCGCGATATCAGCTTCGGGGCCTTGCCCGGAAGTGAGCAGTCGGGCGACCATAGGCCGCCTTTGCCCCGTTGCGGAAGGCTATCGACATAATTACAAGACCTTCATGACAAAGCCTGTCACCTCCGCTCCGACAATCTCGCTCAAGGTGCGCCGTCTCGAAGCGGGCGACGTCGAGGAATATCGCAACCTGCGCCTTGAAAGCATAAGAGCGCATCCGGAATCCTTTGGTGCCTCGTTGGAGTCCGAGGAAGAAAAGCCAATCTCTTGGTGGGCCGAGCGTCTGCAGACGACGATGGTTTGGGGTGGTTGGCTGGACGATTCGCCGCTGGCCGGCGTAGCTGGCCTAGCGGTGCATGAGGCGCCGAAACTACGGCACAAGGGCGTGCTCTGGGGAATGTACGTCCGGCCGGAAGCTCGCGGGACGGGCCTGGCGGCAGCCCTCGTGCACCAGGTTCTTGCTCACGGCCGTACTCTTGTTGAACAAGTTTGCTTGACGGTGGTGGCGTCAAACGTCGCCGCTCGTCGGCTCTACATAGCCGCCGGTTTCGAAGAATACGGCTTGGAGCGGCGAGGCCTGAAAGTCGGGACCGAATACTACGACCAGGTCCTCATGGTCCTCCCACTCGACCGATGCAGCGAGCGTGCGACCAGCGATTGACGCGATGTGCCCCTTGGTCCGGTCCTGGCCCCATCTCGGACCTCCCGGTTTGGCGGCCGGGATCTCCGCTCTCGGGTGCAACCGGACGTTAGAAAGCGAGTGCCCGCGAACCGAACCGGTGCTTCTGCCCCCGAGTCGGCGCCCGAAGAGCGGGCTGATCAAACAAGAGAGTCATGTCCCGCGACCGCTGTGCCGAGAAACTACAGATCTCCATGCACCATCTCACGGCCTGCTGACACCACGCTGTCAGCAGGTCTGGTAGATAGAGGTTCAAATTGAGCCTCGATTTAGACCATGTAATTTCAAATCCAGATGTGAAGTGACGGCATGCACGATCGCACATTTGAAGGGAGCCGAGAGCGATCGGTTCTGGTCACGCTTGTTCTTGGCCTGGGCATCTTCCTGGTGCCTTTTGACGTCACCGTGGTCGTTGTCGCCCTGCCCGGGATCGCGAAGAATCTCGATTTCTCTGTTGGCGGCACCGCCTGGATCATAGATGCGTACAGCCTGGCCTTCACAGGCGCTCTCCTCGCCTCAGGCGCGCTCGCGGACCGCTTCGGTCGGCGCCGTTCGATGCTGGCCGGCAATGCCGTGTTTCTCATTGCTTCAATTGCATGTGCCGTCGCGACAAATGGCCAGATGCTGCTAGCCGCGCGAGCCGTGCAAGGTGTTGGGGCAGCCTTTTTGGTTACCGGCGCACTGGCGCTCATTGCCGGCACGTTTCTCAATCCCGACCAGCGGGCGCGGGCGTTCGGCACCGTCGGGGTTGTTTCCGGCGTCGCCATGGCACTGGGTCCGACCTTGGGCGGCCTGCTCGCCTCGTGGTTCGGTTGGCGCTGGATCTTTTTCGCCAACGTCCCCTTCTGCATGGCGGTTGCCCTCGCTACGCCTCGACTGATAGCCGAGACGAGCGACCCGAACGGCCGTCCGCTCGACCCGCTGGGCGTGGCCTTGCTAACGACGGCGTTGGGTCTGACGATCGATGCCCTGCTCAGGCGCGACGGTTCATTGGTCCTGCGGTTCTCCGGCCTCGCAGGCGGCGCCGCGGCGGCGCTCTTGTTCGTTCTTCAACAATGGCGTCGTCCGCACCCGGTGCTCGATCCCCGGGTGTTCGCGACTTCAGCGATGGTCGCGGTAGGCGCGCTCTTGACTGCCATCCAGTTCGGCTATTGGGCGTTGCTGGTCTATTTGCCTTTGTTCTTGGGCGCGGGTCTCGCCATGAGCATGGAAGTGGCGGGCATAGCTCTGCTTGCTGCAACACTGCCAATGCTTCTCATACCGCTGATTGGTGGTCGCCTCGTTACGCATTGGGGATGGCGGCGTTTCTTTTTCGTCGCGTTCGGTATCATTATCGCAGGAGACGGATTTCTTGTGTTTGCTACTCTTGCCGCTGACCCTCTGAAGCGCCTGGCAGTGACAATTGCCGGGATGCTTACAATCGGCGTCGGAGCGGCGTTGGCCAACCCGCAAATCTCGGGCGTCGCGTTGGCGCTTGCGCCCCCAACGCAAGCCGGAATGACTTCGGCCATGACAATGATCGTCCGCCAGGCAGGATTTTCTATCAGCATCGCCGCCCTCGGCGCATCGTTCGGGACGACCAATGTGGCGTCTGCGTTCGCGGTACCATTTTCACTCGCAGCTTTGTTCACTTTGCTCGCGATGATCGCCGCTCTGCTTTTGCTCCCGGCGAAATCCGGGTCGGACTAGGCACGTCAAATATGGTTGATACGTTTTTCGACTTGCTCGCTTTGAAGCGCGAACAGTGATTCCGAGCTTCGCCCTTCTGCGGCCTTAGGTGACGTTCCAATCACCCCGATTTATGAGGGTCTTGGTGACACAACAAGCTCGTCGCAGCGACCGCTCGGGGCGCCCGCGTTGACGAGGCCGAAACCCCGGCCCACTCTCCGTCGAAACGCCGCGGCCCGAAACATTCCACCGCGACCATGTAGCTGTTGATGCAGCGGCTGCATTCGCGTTGACCGCCGGACGCTCGGGCGGCAGCGCCGGGCCTGCGGCCGGCGACATCCTGGCGCTGCTCGCGATGATGGCGTGGGCCGGATACACGCTGCTGCAGAACCGCGCAGGCCCCCGGCTCGGCTTCCTGGCCCGCGTCGGATTGTTTGCCGCCGCCGGCGCGTTGTTCTCGCTGCCATTCGCCTTCTATGAGATGTGGTCGCGGCCGGAGGCGGTCTTCACCACGCACGCGCTCGCCGTCTATCTGTTTGCCGGCCTCGTCCCGGGGCTGTTCGCCTACACGGCCTATGCCTATCTCGGCTCGGCGTTCGGCGATATCTCCACCGCGCTGAGCCTCTATCTCGGGCCGATCGTCAGCGCGATCCTCTCGGTCGCGCTGCTCGGCGAAGCGCCGACGCTGATCCACCTGATCGGCGGCGCGCTGTCGCTTGGCGGCCTATGGTGGAGCATGAGGGCGAAGGGAAACCGAAAGTAGATCGGTTAGCGAAGCGTAGTCCACCAGATCGATCCCGATGAACTCGGTGGACGGCGAGCTGGGACATCGTCTCAATGACGCAGAATTTGCGCTGCAAACGTCGACAGAAGTAGCTAGCTACCCGGTGCCTTCAAAAGATCACTTTTGCGAAGGGCTTTATGCTCGCTCTGTGGCAGACGCCATTAATTAGCTCTGACATACTTTGGTATAGGTGGAGGGCCGAATTTGTCTCCGTCAACACTGTCATTCGACGGATGGCCTCCAGAAATAAAGGCAAGTGGTGATAATGAACGAATAGTGGATGGATCAAGATGGCGTTTGTTGAGTACGAAGTTTGCCAAACCCACCGGAATAATATCAGCCGATACGAGCGACTGCTGAAGACCTA